>NZ_KQ960218.1:0-71385 GCF_001553125.1 Peptoniphilus sp. DNF00840 | reverse complement strand
AGGTTATACTTGACTTTTGTTAGCAGGTTTTTATGCAAGTAATTAAGTCTATGGTATTTTTAAATTGAAAAAACATGACCTTATAGGATGCTATAACTTTATAGAGATTTGTAAAGTTGTAAATAATTATGGCTTTATGAATATTTGTAAAGTTTCAAAGAGCTGCGACTTAATGAGCATTTGTAAAGCTTATAAAAGATTAGGAGTCTATAAAAAATTATAAACTTCTAAAATGATGCAAGTTTATAAGGATCATTCAAGTAAAAAAAATAGAAGGGGAACCTTTAAATAAAATATGATAAAATAATTTTGATAAATTTTATCAAAAACTATTTACAAAATAAAAAACCTATACTATAATGAACACAGTTAATGATAGTAAATGTCATTTAACAAAAATTACTTTGATTTTGGGAACCCCATAACTCCTAAGATTAATAATAAAATTATACCAATCTTCACTCTGAAAAGAGAAAATAAGACTGCTTCGGCAGTCTTTTTTTTGCAGAAAAATGAAAATTTTAAATAAATTAAATTAATATTTTGAATAAATTAAAACTTCTAGGCTTATATTAACTTATGGACAAGTGGAGGCTTCTTTGTGAGTTAATATGAAGTTATAAAAATTTAATTTTGTGAAGTTAATCTACAGCTTGACTCTATAAAATTTGAAATCACAAATGCAAATTTTAAAAAATTTTAAAGCTTGCAAGCCCTATAAGTGAAAAAAATTTTTATTACTTCAATAGGGAGGGTAGGTTAATTATTTTGTAGCCACAAATATACTTACTTTAACTTTACAAAAACTCCCCAAAAATTTAAGAATATTATATAATTGAAAATTAGAAGGTGATTAGATGTTTAATAAAAATAAATCAAAGGAGGTCAAGGCCTTTAATGTCTATGACATTTTGATTCATGGACTTTTTGGATTAATTATTGGTCTTGCTATGCTAACATTGGCACCAGGTGGAGGTCTGCCTGGTAAATTAATAAGGACTCCCCTAGTCTTGATTTTAAATTTCATTCCAATATTACTTACAGGAATTTTATTTCAAGGACTTCTTGGTAGAAGAAGACCTGCCTTAATTTTAAATTCCATTTTTTACTTAGTGATTTTTGTTGTAAACAGGAATAAGGTTTTTTATAGGAATGCGCCACTTAAAATTTCTGACATAAGACTTGCTGGCGAAGCTCTTAATATGACTAAGAATTCTTATTATCCAGACCTAAGGGGAAGTCTTACAGCCCTTGCTGGGTTAATTGTCTTGCTAGTCTTGGCATTTATATTTAAAAGTAAAAAGATCAGATTAAAGGATAGAATAATTTCAGTTCTTGTAGTTTTAATTTCATCAGCCTTGCTTGTTACTTGTGTCTACTCTAAGGACGATCTATACTACAAACTTCCAGTTAAGGGGAATATTTATAATTCAATTGATCAGTGTAACTCCAAGGGCTTTAATTATTCCTTCTTATACAATTTGAAAAATTCTTTTATAAGACCACCAGAAGGCTACAATGAAAAAGAAATTGCAGAACGTGACTCCAAAGACCAAAGCAAAAACATTGAAGCAATAAAGAAGATGGAAAGGCCAAATATAATTTGGATAATGGGAGAGGCCTTTACAGACTTGTCACAAGACCCACAATTTACTTTTGAAAAGGGCAATGACCCTAATGAAAACTTTAAAATCTTGCAAGATAAATCTGTCCTACATGGTAGGGTTGTAGTCCCTGCATATATTGGTGGAACAGGTGATACAGAGTTTGATGTTTTGACAGGGGCGATGACTATTAATTGTGCACCTGACAACAACTACGCTTTTAATGCCATAAAAAGAGATGTTGGTTCCCTTCCAAATCTTTTAAAGACTATTGGCTATAAAACTTATGGTTTTCACCCTGGCTTTGCCTGGTTCTATGGAAGAAAAGATGTCTATCCAAAGATTGGACTTGATGACAATATCTTCCTAGAAGATATAAAGGAACCTCTTATGAAGGGTGGATATGTAGATGAAAAACAATTTACAGAAATTTATAAGGAAAGATTTTTAAAGGCAGTAAAGGAATCTAAGGAACCAGTTTTATCTTACGCAGTTGATATCCAAAACCATGGACCTTATGATCTTAGCAAGTATGGAGAAATTTTGCCCTTCACTTGTAAGTCACAACTTACTGAAGATGTAAAGAATAGTATTGGTTCTTACTTCTTGGGGGTAAAGGCCATGGATACAATGTTGGGAGAAATGTACAAGACTATGGAAGAACTTGACGAGCCAACTATTATGATATTTTATGGTGACCACTTGCCAGGTCTTGGAACAAATCAGTCAGGCTTTGATGAAATTGGAAAGCATCTTTCCAATGAAAATATTGATAAGGAAGTAGAATTTTACTCCACTCCTTATATAGTAGTTGCTAATGAAAAGGCCAAGGCCCTTATGGACAAGAAGAGGGTTGAAGTAAAGGATGGTCAACCTATTGCTGCATGCTATCTTTCATCAACTGTCCTAGATATGTTGGGCTTTAACAAGGTGGATAATTTCTTTATCTACAATTCAGATTTGAGGAAGAAGCTCCCAATTATTTCAAGAAATTATGTTTTTGATGGCAAGGAAGCTTATCCAAGACAAGAAGTAAAGGGCAAGGCAAAGGATTATTATGATGACTACAGGAGATACCAATATTACAGGATTAACAAGTAGGTGACTTATGGAAAATATTTTAAAAATTGTTGAAGAAATCTCTGGTGAACTTGCTTCACTTAGAAAATTTATTTATAATAACCCAGAAATTGGCTTTGAAGAGTACAAGTCTTCAAAGGCCCACATTGATTTATTAAAAAAGCATGGCTTTGATGTAGAGTGTCCTTATCTTGGATGTGAGACTTCCTTTAAGGCAGTTTACGATTCAAAGAAAGCTGGAAGGACAATTTCTTATTTGTCAGAATATGATGCCCTACCAGGAATTGGTCACGGATGTGGTCACAACATCCTAGGAGCCACTGCCACAGGAGCAGGAATAGTCTTGTCAAAGTTAATTGATGAGATTGGCGGAAGAGTTATTGTCTTTGGAACTGCAGCAGAAGAAGTTGGCGGTACAAAAATTGAACTTGCTAGATCAGATGAACTAAAGGATGTTGATGTTGCCATTGAGATGCACCCAGGTGACATTAATTCAGTTACACCAAACTCCTTGGCACTTGCCACAAGAAGGTTCGAGTTCTTTGGCAAGACTGCACACGCTGCAGACACACCTCATGAAGGGATCAATGCCCTTGATGCGCAAATAGTTTTATTCTCAGCTATTAATGCCCTAAGACAACAAACAAAAGACGGATCAAGAATACACGGCATCATAAAAGATGGAGGCAAAGCTGCTAACATTATTCCTGACTACACTGATTCAAGATTTTATGCAAGAAGTCCAGAGAAAAAATATCTCTTAGAACTTTTGGAAAAACTTGAAGCTTGTGCCAAGGGTGCTGCTCTTGCAACAGGATGCCAAGTTAAAATTTCTGAATACGAAAAGGGAAATGACAACACAGTGAGAAATCTTGCCTTTAATGAAGTCTTAATGGAAAAAATGAAAAAATATCTTGATGAAGAAGTTAAGGACATAGAACTAAACTCAGGCTCCACTGATGCAGGAGATATTTCTCATGAAGTCCCAACACTTCACGGCTATTTTAAAATCGCTGAAGAAGGAACACCATCTCACACAGTAGAGTTTAGGGACGCCACTATGACTGACTACGCCTTTGACCAAATGAAAAAAACTATTGCAGCCATTGTTGAAGTTGGAATAGAAGTTTTGCAAAATGATGAAGTTTATGAAAAAATTTTAAGTGAGTTTAAAGAAAGTATAAAAACTGGTAAAATTATTCCTCACAAGTAATTAAATAGCTATAAGGTATTAAAAAACGCCTCTCTTCTTGGTATAATATTAAGGATAGAGGTGTTTTTTGTGAAAACAGAAATATTTAAATTTAAGGGGAATGGCAAAGATAAAGTTTATCTAAAAAAAATAAGTCAGACCCTAAGAGATGGAGGCCTCGTTGTCCTGCCAACAGAAACTGTCTACGGACTAGGTGGCAATGGACTTAACAAGAGGACTTGCAAAAAAATATATGAAGCCAAGGGCAGACCTAGCGACAACCCACTAATACTTCACATAGCAGACAATTCACAACTAGATGATTTAGTTGCAGAAGTACCTGAAGTGGCAAAAAAATGTATTAAGAAGTTTTGGCCAGGTCCCTTAACAATAATTTTCAAAAGGTCAGACAAGATACCTGACGAAGCAACAGGTGGCCTTGACACAGTTGCCATAAGAGAGCCAAGCAACAAGATTGCCCACGACATTTTAAAGTCAGTGGATTTTCCAGTAGCTGCTCCTTCAGCAAACCTATCTGGCAGACCTTCCCCAACTAAGGTGGAACACGTAATAGAAGACCTTGATGGTCGAGTTGATATAATTGTAGATGGGGGACATTCCGTTGTTGGAATAGAATCAACAGTTCTTGATGTAACAGTTGACCCACCAATGATTTTAAGACCAGGCAAGATTACCCTTGAGGACCTACAAGAAGTTGATGAAAGAATAACTATTGATACAGCCACTATTGATTCCAAGTCCCAAGAAGTGCCAAAGTCACCAGGACAAAAGTACAGGCATTATGCTCCAAGGGCAGAGGCAATTTGCTTTGGCGGTAGACTTGATAAACTTGTAAATGAAATCAAGAAGAATATAGAAGAAAACAAGGGTAAGAAAATCGCAGTTCTTGCAACTGAAGAAACCTATGATGAATATGTAAACAATGCCGTAGAATTACTTATTAACCTTGGATCAAGAGAGCATTTGGAAGAGGTTGCTACAAATCTTTTTGATGCACTAAGAAGATGCGACGAAGAAGATATTGACATAATTTTTGCAGAAGGTTTCGAGCTTAGGGGGATGGGTCTTAGCATAATGAATAGGCTCTTGAAGGCTTGCGGTGGCAAGGTAGTCATGAGGATTTAGGAGGAAATATGAAAATAGGAATTGGTTCAGATCACGCAGGTTTTTATCTAAAAAAAGACCTAATCCAATATCTTGAAGAAAAAAATATTGAAGTCAAGGACCTGGGACCCTTTGATGATTCAAGGGTAGACTATCCAGACTATGGTCACGCAGTAGGTCATGCTGTAATAGACGAAGGTCTAGACTTTGGCATAGTAATTTGTGGATCTGGAATTGGGATTTCAATTTCTGCAAATAAGGTAAAGGGAATAAGGGCAGCACTTTGCTCTGAACCCTACTCAGCAAGGCTTGCAAGACGTCACAATGATGCCAATGTTTTGGCTCTTGGAGCAAGGCTTATAGGCCACGACATGGCAATAGAAATACTAGATGCCTTCTTAGATGAAAAATTTGAAGGTGGAAGACACATTAATAGAGTAAAGAAAATCGAGGAGGACTAAAATGGGATACACTTTAATAAAACACCCACTAATTGATCACAAGATGACAATATTAAGGAAAAAAGGAACAAGCTCCATGGAGTTTAGACAAGTTGCCAATGAAATAGCAACGCTTATGGGCTACGAAGTTACAAGAGACCTTGAAACTGAAGAAATTGAAATAGAAACTCCTATTTGCAAGACTACAGGAAGGGTTATCTCTGGTAAGAAGGTTGGAATTGTGCCAATCCTAAGAGCAGGACTTGGTATGGTAGAAGGTCTACTTACAATTATCCCAGCAGCAAGAGTTGGTCACATAGGAATGTACCGTGACCCAGAAACTCACAAACCAGTAACTTATTATTCAAAGCTTCCTAAGGACGTTTCATCAAGACTTATGCTTGTTGTAGATCCAATGCTTGCAACTGGTGGTTCCCTAATAGAAGCCATAGACGAACTTAAAAGAAATGGTGCAAAAAACATCAAGTCAATAAATCTATTAGCAGCCCCAGAAGGATTAGAAGCTGTGCAAAAAGCCCATCCTGATGTAGAAATCTATCTTGCAGCTATTGACGAAAGATTAAACGACGACAAATATATTGTACCTGGCCTAGGAGATGCAGGAGATAGATTATTTGGAACTAAGTAAGAGGTTAATATGTATAAATTTGTAATTCCTTTTTTAGCGGCCTTTATACTGACATTTATTCAAATGCCCTTTACTATAAAGTTCGCAAAAAAGAAGGGTTTTTTAGATGTGCCCAAGGATGAGAGACGTGTCCACAAAAAACCTATACCAGTAGGCGGTGGCATAGCCATGGTGATATCTGTTTCCATCCTTATGGTCTACTATCTGCCAATAAATAAAAACTTAATGATGACACTTATCGCCTCTCTTATCATTGCCATATCTGGACTTTATGATGACAAGGAAGGCCTAAGTCCCAAGTTAAAATTTCTTTTTCAAATTTTAGCGGCTGTCATATTAATTCTTGGTGGGATGAAAATAGAATTTTTCACAAATCCCTTTGACTCCCATGATGCCCTACTTATTTTAAATATTTTGTCTATACCAGTTACAATTTTTTGGGTTTGTGGAATAACTAACACAATTAACTTAATTGATGGACTAGATGGACTGGCGTCAGGAGTCTCAATGATATGTGCCATCTCAATGTTCTTTATAACATATAAGATGGGAAGGTACGACGTGAGCCTTGTATGTGTCTTAGTAGCAGGTGCATGTCTAGGATTTTTGCCCTTCAACTTCAATCCAGCAAAGATATTTATGGGAGATACGGGAGCCCTTTATCTTGGGTTTATGCTTTCATATATAAGTATTTCTGGATTTTTAAAACAAGCTGCCATATTAATGATATTTGTGCCAGTTTTAATCTTGGGAGTGCCAGTATTTGACACAGCCTTTGCCATGGTTAGAAGAAAATTATCAGGTAAGTCCATGGTGGAAGCCGACAAGGGTCACCTCCATCACAGACTCTTGAAAATGGGACTAAATCAAAGGCAGACTGTTGTAATTCTCTATTCTATATCTGCAATCTTTGGAGTTCTTGCAAATTTAATTTCAAGATTTCATTCATCAATTGCCCTTGTAATTTCTATAGGAGTTTTACTTATAATAATTGCAACGGGAGTGGCAGCAGGTATGTTAAAAAACAAGGAGGAATAAATTGAAGGTATTATTTGTATTTGGTACAAGGCCTGAGGGCATAAAGATGGCACCAATAATAAAGGAAATTCAAAAGAGGAAGAACCTAGAGTGCTATACTTGTGTCACAGGTCAACACAGAGAAATGCTGGACCAAGTGCTAGAAATTTTTGATATAAAACCAGACTATGATTTAAATATTTTTAAGAAGGGTCAATCTCTTACAGATGTGACAACAAAAACTCTTTTAGGTCTTGAAGGAATCCTAGATGAATTAAAGCCAGACATTTTACTTGTCCAAGGAGATACCACTACAGTATTTGCTGCAGCTCTTGCTGCCTTCTACAAAAAAATAAAAATTGGTCATGTTGAAGCAGGCTTAAGATCAGGCAACATTTATTCACCTTATCCAGAAGAAGCCAACAGGAAACTAACAGGTGTAATTTCAAATTATCATTTTGCGCCAACTGAATCAAACAGGCAAAACCTAATCAATGAAGGCTATGATGAAAGAAATATTTTCATAACTGGCAATACTGTTATAGATGCCCTTAAGTATTCTGTTAAAGAAGATTTTATATTTGACGATGAAATTTTAAACAATTTAGATTATAATAGAAATGTAGTGTTACTTACTGCACATAGGAGAGAAAATTGGGGCAAGCCAATGGAAGATATTTTCAAAGCCATAAGACGTGTAGTCTTGGAAAAGGAAAATCTTGAAATTGTATTCCCAAGGCACTTAAATCCTATAGTAAGGGAAGCTTCTGAAAAGTATTTTGCTGATTTAGATAGGGTTCATTTAATTGAACCACTTTCCTACCTTCCTTTTTCAAACTTAATGGCAAGGGTAAAATTTGTTGTTACAGATTCAGGAGGAGTTCAGGAAGAAGCACCTGCTCTAGGGAAACCCGTTCTAGTTCTTAGAAATGAGACAGAGAGAATGGAGGGAGTAGAAGCTAAGACTGCAAAACTTGTTGGTACAAAGGAACAAGATGTTTATGATTCTATAGTTGCCTTACTTGAAGATAAGGACCTATATGATGAGATGGCAAAAGCTGTCAACCCTTATGGGGACGGTCATGCAGCAGAAAAAATTGTTGATGTACTAGAAAGTATGATTTGATTTTAGGATATTAAATCTATTTAGCTAGCAGTATAAATTGGCATAACTTTTAATAAAAGTTGAAATTAGAGAGAAATAATATTTTTACTCACACAACTTGTACAAATCAAAGGGAGAGAGTGTTTTAACTAGTGGCAATTGCCACATGGCACTAATAAGGAGGAAAACATGGAAGATAGAATTGTTATAGCATCAGCTGCAAGAACAGCTGTAGGTAGTTTTGGAGGACAATTTAAGAACACTCCAGCAGTAGAACTTGGTTCAATTGCAGCAAAAGAAGCTCTTAAGAGAGCAAATGTAAAACCAGATATGGTAGACGAAGCTTACATCGGTAATGTTCTTCAAGCAGCACAAGGACAAAACGTTGCAAGACAAGTTGTACTTGGAGCAGGAATTGATATTAAAACTCCAGCAGTTACACTTAATATCGTTTGTGGATCAGGACTTCGTGCAGTAAGTTTAGCAGCTCAAGTTATTAAGGCAGGAGATGCTGAAATCGTACTAGCTGGTGGTACTGAATCAATGTCAATGGCACCTTACGCTCTTACAAATGAAAGATGGGGAGCAAGAATGGGCGACAAAAAAGTTGTTGATACAATGATTAACGACGGACTTTGGGATGCTTTCAACGACTACCACATGGGTATTACAGCTGAAAATGTAGCTGAAAAATATGGCATTACAAGAGAAATGCAAGACGAACTTGCCGCAAGATCTCAAAACAATGCAGAAAGAGCTAAAAAAGAAGGAAGATTTAAAGACGAAATCGTTCCTGTAGAAATTAAAGATAGAAAAGGCAATGTAACAGTTTGTGACACTGACGAATTTATTAGAGATGGTGTAACAGCTGAAGGACTTGCAAAACTTAAACCAGCTTTCAAAAAAGACGGTACAGTTACAGCAGGTAACGCATCTGGAATCAACGACGGTGCAGCAATGCTTGTACTAATGAAAGAATCTAAGGCAAAAGAACTTGGAGTAGAACCTCTTGCATACATTATTTCTTATGCAACAGCAGGTGTTGACCCTAAGATTATGGGTACAGGACCTATCCCTTCATCAACTAAGGCACTAAAAATTGCTGGACTAAAGGCAGATGACCTTGACCTAATCGAAGCTAACGAAGCTTTTGCTGCTCAAGCTTGTGCAGTTAACAAGGAAATGGGCTTTGACATTAGCAAAGTTAACGTAAACGGTGGAGCTATTGCAATAGGTCACCCAATTGGAGCAAGTGGTGCTAGAATTTTAACAACTCTATTATTCGAAATGAAGAAGAGAGATGCTAAGAAAGGACTTGCAACACTTTGTATCGGTGGAGGAATGGGAACAGCTCTTATCGTAGGAAGGGACTAATCTAGATGGACTATAAATATCTAATAGCAGAAGAGAAACCTAATGGAGTTGTTCTTATAACACTTAGTAGAGAAAAGAGTCTAAACGCTCTTAACTCTGCTATGTTAAAGGAAATTCACCACTTTTTCTCAAATGTTGGAGAAGATGTAAGATGCATCATAATAACAGGTGCAGGCAAATCCTTTGTAGCTGGTGCCGATATTGCAGAAATGGCAAACTTCACAGCCAGTGAAGCTTATGACTTTGCAAAACTTGGTATGGATACTTTTATGGAAATTGAAAAATGTAGAACACCAGTTATTGCAGCAGTTAATGGTTTTGCCCTTGGTGGTGGATGTGAAATTGCCATAGCTTGTGACATAAGACTAGCATCTACAAAGGCAAAATTTGGTCAACCAGAAGTTGGTCTTGGAATTACACCAGGCTTTGGTGGAACACAAAGACTTTCTAGAGTTATTGGGCCAGGATACGCAAAGGAACTTATCTACACAACAGAAATGATTGGTGCCGACAAGGCTTACCAAATTGGACTTGTAAACCATGTTTACGAACCAGAAGAACTTATAGATAAGGCCATTGAAATGGCAAATAAAATTGCATCTCACGCTCCTAAGGCTGTTGAATACGCTAAGCAATCAATTATCAATGGATCTCAAACAGATATTGATACAGCTATGCAAATTGAAAAAACACACTTTGGTCTATGCTTTGCAACTGATGACCAAAAAGAAGGCATGGATGCATTTTTAAATAAGAGAAAATCAGAATTTACAGGGGAATAAAAGAGGGATAACAATGAAAATAGCAGTAATTGGATCAGGTACTATGGGAGCAGGTATTGCTCAAGTACTTGCAACTCATCATGAAGTAATAGTTAGAGACATTGCAGAAGAAGCATTAAAGAATGCTGAAAGCAAAATCATAAAGGGTTACGAAAAAAATGTTTCTAAAGAAAGAATGACAAAGGAAGAAATGGATAAGGCTCTAGCAAATCTTAAATATTCAAGTGATATTGAAGATGTTGTTGACTGTGACCTTATCATTGAAGCAGCTACAGAAAACCCAAAAATTAAAAAAGCTATATTTACAGAATTATGTGAAAAATGCGACGCAAAAACTGTTCTCGCATCAAATACTTCATCTCTTTCAATAACTGACATTGGTGCAGCTACAAAAAGACCTGAAAAAGTAATTGGTATGCACTTCTTCAATCCAGTTCCAGCGATGAAACTTGTTGAAGTAATTTCTGGAAAGAAAACTGATCCTAAAGTTAAGGATATGATTATTGAGCTTTCTAAAGAAATTGGCAAGACACCAGTAGAAGTTGACGAAGCTCCTGGTTTCGTTGTAAATAGAATTTTAATTCCAATGATCAACGAAGCAATTGGTATTTACGCAGAAGGTATTGCATCAGTTGAAGATATTGACACAGCAATGCAACTTGGCGCAAACCATCCAATGGGACCTCTTGCTCTAGGAGACCTTGTAGGACTTGATGTTGTACTTGCAATCATGGAAGTTCTTTACAATGAATTCGGCGATCCAAAATACAGACCTCATACACTTCTTAAGAAGATGGTTAGGGCTGGACTACTTGGAAGAAAAACTGGCGAAGGATTTTACAAATATTAATTATTTAAACTTTAAAGAAGGCTTAGGCCTTCTTTTTTTTATCACACACTTGGTTAAAGCAAGGACACTCTAATTGTAAGAAAGAGTTATTATTTAATTAAGTCTACCGATAATTATATATAGCAAAATATTAAGAAGACTTATGTCCTTTTACTCTGAAAAAATTAATTGAATTTTAATAATTATTCTATTATCATAATAATCATTAGAAGAATATATATCCTAACATATTATATACATTGGGAGGATATAATAGGAGTGGCGTTAATAAAAACTATATGGATTAATGGAATCTAAAAATGTTTAAGCTACATATTATATACATTCATTGGACTTAATATAAGGACAATGGTGTAAGTATGAAGACTATTATAGTTTTAGAAAATATTGTGTTTATTATAATTTAAATTAGGAGGAATTATGAAAAGAAAGATAATATCATTATTAATGGCATTACTAATGGCTGTTGAGATTGTGTGTCCATCTGTGCAGATAGTATATGCAGATTCTAGTGCTTCACAAGCTAATTTAGAGTTAGAGAAAGAGAAAAAAGAAGATAAGGAATCAGACCTTAACATTAGTAATCAAGATGTAAAACAGGAAAATGATACTAAAGAGAAAAGTGATTCTAATAATGAAAAAATATCTATTGAAGACGAGAAGTTTAATAATATTAAAAATCTAGGAAATAGTAAGGAGCTTTATCAAAATAGAGAAGCTTCAACTGAAAGTGAATCTAAAAACTTATCTGAAATTTATCTTGATAGTAAAAATGGTAATGATGATAATGACGGTACAAAAGAAAAACCGTTTAAAACTTTCACTAAGGCAATGGAAAAGATTAATGATGGGGGAACTCTTAATGTTGTAAGCCTTACTGAAGCCAATATAACAGTTAATAAAAAAATAACATTAAAATTTATCTCTGATGTAACTATGCAAGGAAGTGGAACTGCAATCGAATTAAAAGAAGGTTCTCACCTTTGTGTAGCTGAAGGAAAAACACTTAATATTAGTGGTTATAATAAAGGAATTTTAGTAGAAAAAGGAGCAGAAATAAATGACGGAAATTATGTGTTAGATAAAAATGGAACTGCCTTTAGTTTGGCTGACGAAGCAAAAATTAAGGGTACATCTAAAGATAAGTTAAAAATTTCTGCAAAAGAACAAACAGGCAGTGGATTTTCTTACTCTTCTGATTCTAGGTTTATTGGCTGTACAGTTTATGTTGAAGGTAAACTTGGTTCAAGTGAACAATATTCAGGGCTTTATATGAAAGATGCTTCACTTACGACTAAAGATGTTTGGTATTATTTTAATCCAGATGAACAAAAGGATGGAACATTTAAAGGGGGACTTCATTTAGATAATTCTGAATTTTATGTATATAAGGCAAAAGGAGTTTGGCAGTATAAAAATTCATTTGGACTATTTGGACCTTCAGAAATAAAAAATAATTCGACAGTAACAGCAGATGGTTCAAGAGTTACGGTTTCGCAAAAATTAGTCGTTAAAGATTCAAAATTTATAATAAAAAACAGCTCTGATGGTGGACTTAATATTGATTATAAGCCAGGAGAAGTTATTTTTGAAAATTCAACTCTTGAAACTACAAATATGCAAAGGACACCTTCTTATGGAACAGGAGTGAGAGAGGGACCTTGTTATTTAACTTTTAAAGGAAATTCTGTAGTAAATACAGATAACAAAGACAAAACTGTTGATAATGGTGGAGCACATAGAAACACTAACAGCACTTATGTAGTAACTGGTGGTTCATATCTAGTAGCATATGATCCAAATAATAACTATAATGTTACAACTCCAACAAATGGTAAAGAAAATGGAGATGAATATTTATCTTATTTTACTCTTAAAGACAGTAATATAAACGAATTAAAACCAATAAACAAGAATGGTCAAGAATATAGTTATCCAGTAGCTAATCCATCAAAGGATAATAAAAAACACGTTTTTGTACCAGGAGCTAAAGCTACTTTTAAATTAAATAATGCTGATGCAAGTTTTTCTGATAAGACTAATGAAGATAAAGAATTTAAGACAATAAGAGGCTATAAACTTGATGATGTTGTAGGAAATGTTAATCCTGGTGATCCAAGTGATAAAAACGGTGTCAAATTTTTAGGTTGGTACTACAAGACAGCTTCTGGGGAAGAAAAAAAATTTAATTGGGATGAAAAACTAACTGCTGACATAGAAGTTTACGCAAAATGGGAAAGAAAAACAGTTATTTACCACAATGGAGCTGGTAAAGACTATATATCATCTGTAAGTAAAGATGCAAAAGATATAGAAGTTTTATCTTTTGAAGATATCTTAAAAGAAAAAGCTGATTTTAAAGTAGAAGGTAAAAAATTTGTAGGCTGGACGATAACTCCTAATGGAAGTGGAAATGTTTATAAGACAAAAGAAAAAATTGACTTTACTCAAGGACAAAATCAAATAGACCTTTACGCAAAATACACTGATGATGAATATAAAGTTTCTTTCTCAGCAAATGGGGGAACTTTTAGTGAAAATTCAATCTTTAAAACTCAAAAAGATGTATTTAAAATTGAAAAAGATAAAAACGGCAGTGATGTTGCAGTACTTAAAAAAACTGCAAAATACAATGATAAATTATTTGATTTACTAAATGGACTTGACCATAACAAATTAAAACCAGATAAAGATGCAACAAAAACTGGCTTTGTTATTAAAAACAATGACAGTTGGTCTAAAACAATAGAATCAGGATATGATACTATAAGATTTGATGATCATAAGTCTTTCATCTTTAATTATCCAGGGGAAAATCCACAGATAACTAAAGATACAACTTATTATTTAACTTGGAAAGATGATCCGAATATTCCTAAAATTTCTTCACAAGAAACAATTGACTCTGATATTTTGTCAGACAGTAAACAAACAAGTAAAGATATAAAAATCATTTCTGAAAATAAAGAATTTTCTTTAACAGGTGAAGTAAATGTTTCTTCTATAAAAGACAAAATGAAAGCAATTGAGGGAATGTTTAAAAAAGAAGAAAAAGATTTTGATAAAATTTCTCTAACTGGAGCAACATCAATATTTACTGCTACTTTAACTTTACCTAAAGAAGTAGAAGCTCCTAAAAAGTTACAAGTAGAAGCTAAGGGACTTGGCAATTGTTTTGAAATTAGTGAACCAAAAGTAAACGGACAAAAAATAACTGTAACATTTAAACTTAAAGATGGAATGACTGATTATAAAAAATTAAAAGATGCAGTTTTTTCAGCAGGTGATAAAGATAATACACTTTCAGTAACAGTTAATGGGCTAAAATTAAAAGATTTTGATAAAATAAAAGACGGCGAAAAATTCACGATTAAAGGAGAAGTTAAAGGAGAATTTTCTTCAGTAGCAAAAGAAGAAGATACAATCAAAAAATTCGACTTTAAGTGGACTGGAAACCAATCAATAGAGGGAAAAGATTCAGAAGCAAAAGATGATTCTACTATCCAATATACAATAATGGTTTCAAAACCTGTTCAATTAACTCTTGGTGGCGATTTACTTGTTAAAAAGGCTAATGAAGACTACGACACAGAACATGATAGCATTTATCCAGTAGATAAAGAGGACCTTTTAACATTTGATGGAAAACTTGATGTTTCTTCAATTAAAAATCAAATACAACATTTAAAAGATAATTATGCAGGGAATTCTGACACTATAACAACCAAAGATATAAAAAGTGAATTTATAGCAGAGCTTACAATTCCAGAAGGATTAGAAATTCCTGCTGATTTAAAAGCAACATTAACAGAAAATAAACTTTTTGAAGTTAAAGCTAGTGATGTTAAGCGTGATGGAAATAAAATCATTGTAAAAATGACTTTGAGAAACGGCAATTACACTAAATTTTCTGATTTATATAATGATGTAACAAGCGTTCCAGATAAATTAGATTTAAAAGTTCCAAAAATTAAAGTGAAAGATAGTGTATCTGATGGAAGTAAGTTAACCGTTGTAGGAAAGGTTAATGGTAATTTTAAAGGACAAGCTTTTTCACAATCTGGTAAAAAAGAAGTTTATAATTATAAATGGACTGCAGAACAAACTGAAGATGGTAAGGACTTTATCATCAAAGATCAAAAGGATAATAAGACAATCCAATATACAATACTTGTAAAAAGTCAAGTTAAACCTTCACCAAAGCCTGAACCAAAGCCAGAACCAAAACCTGAGCATAAATATTATTATGTAAAAACAGGAGAACCTACTCTAAATATTGATGATCATTATGCTTATATGAAGGGTTATCCGGACAAAACTTTTGGACCTGATAAAGCAATGACTAGGGCAGAAGTAACTATGATGTTTGCGAGATTGTTAAAGGAAAGACCAGAAAAGGGCAGAAAATATATTATGCCTTATAAAGACATTAAAGAAAATGACTGGTATGCATACGCTGTAACATTTATGAGCGAAAAGAAATTAGTTTCTGGCTATCCTGATGGAACATTTAAAGCCAATGCGCCAATAACAAGAGCAGAGTTTGCTTCAATTGCTTCAAGATTTGATAGTTTGTCAGAAGAAGCAAGGCTAAAATTCTCTGATGTTAAGGAAAATTATTGGGCATATAAATTTATTTCTTCAGCTGAGGATAAGGGATGGATAAGTGGATATCCAGACGGTACCTTTAAACCTGAAAAGAATATAACAAGAGCAGAAGTGGTAAGTTCAACAAACAGAATTTTGAATAGGTATGCAGATTTAGATTTTGCGAAGGCTCATGCACAAGAGCTTGCACCTATGATTGATATGGATGATAGTCACTGGGCATATGGGCCAGTAGTTGAAGCCATGAATGGTCATGACTATAAAAGACTTTCTGATGGAAAGCACGAAAAATGGATTAGGTTAAATGGAAAGAGATTTACTTTTCCTATTCCACCTTACGGAGAAGAAAAATAAATTATTTAGTAGTTTATTTTATAAGAAGATATTAATTAAAGATAAAAGGCAGCTCTAAAATGGGCTGCCTTTTAAAATTTTAATTTCGATTTTGTTTTATGACCTATTTTTTCTTTAAATGAACTATAGGATTTGTAAAATTTCTTTTATGGAATTAATTTTATAAGTTGCATCTTTGCCTTCTTCTTCTGGTCCGAAGCCATAGGTGCAGAAGATGCTCCTCAAATTATTTTTGCGGGCTGCCTCCATGTCGTGGTGTCTGTCGCCAACAAAGATAATTTCTTCTCTAATATTTTTCCTTTCCTGCTTAATGATTTCGTCCTTAGGTATGAAGTCAAAAGTTTCTGCTGCGTAGTATTTTTTGAAATATTTTTTTATGCCGTATATATCAAGGGCTTGGTCCAGGTAGGACTCACGACAGTTGGAAAGGATGTAGAGGTCGTAGGACTTTGAAAGTTTTTGCAAGACTTCTTCTGTTCCATCATAGAGCTTGCCAACCCTATTTTTTATATTTTCATCCATCTTTTGACCAACAAGGGTCATGACTTTTTTCTTGAAGTCATCGTCAGCATCTTTTGCTAATAGGTCGTAGGCAAAGTTCGGTCTTTCACCTAAAAATCTTTTTACATTGTCTTCAGAAAGTTCAAAGTCCTTGGCATATCCATGCTCCTTTAAAATTTTTACTCCTTCAGAGAAGGCTGGGTAGTAAATTTTTATGGTGTTGTGAAGGGTTCCGTCAAAGTCAAAAATTATGCTTTTGACATTTTTGAGGTCCTCCCTTATAGAATTCTTATCCACGGATCTCACCTAGAAGGTTTGCCATTTCAATAGCAGCTGTGGCAGCATCGAAGCCCTTGTTGCCAGCCTTTGTTCCTGCTCTTTCAATTGCTTGTTCAATATTTTCTGTTGTGATAACTCCAAAGATAATTGGCACTCCAGTTTCAAGTGAAGATGATGCAATTCCCTTGGCAACTTCGGCTGATACAAGTTCGTAGTGAGTTGTTGCTCCTCTTATAACTGCGCCTAGGGCAATGACTGCATCGTATTTTTTTGTTTGCGCAAGGGCTTTGGCAGCTAGGGGGATTTCAAAGGATCCTGGCACCCAAATCACTTCGATTTCTTCCTCTTTAACTCCATGCCTTTTAAGTCCGTCGAGGCAGCCATCTAACAATTTTGAAACTATAAACTCGTTAAATCTTGCTAAAACTATTGCGTATTTCTTTCCTTGTGATTGTAAATTTGCACTGTAAACTTTCATTTTTCCTCCAATTTTATTTTAAAATTTTATTAAATGTAATTAATTTACTAACCTATTTATTATTACTAAATTCTGACAAGATGTGGTTCATCTTTTCTGCCTTAGTCCTCAAATAGAACTCGTCGTGTTTTGTTGAGTGAATTTCTATTGGAACTCTTTCCTTTATCTTCATGCCAAATTCTTGAAGTGAATAAACCTTGTCTGGATTGTTTGTAAGGAGTCTTAGCTCTTTAACTCCAAGGTCTTGTAGGATTTGTGCGCCAGTTGCATAATCTCTTGCGTCTTCTGGGAAACCTAGAGCCAAGTTTGCTTCAACTGTATCCATTCCTTGGTCTTGAAGGGCATAGGCTTTGATTTTATTTACAAGTCCAATTCCACGACCTTCTTGACGCATGTAGAGGAGGATGCCCCTTCCTTCCTTGTCGATTTGATTCATGGCAAGGTGAAGTTGGTTTCCGCAGTCGCATCTTGATGAGCCAAAGCAGTCACCTGTTAGACATTCAGAGTGAACTCTTGTGAGTACGTCCATTCCGTCGCCAATTTCTCCTTTGACAAGGGCTATGTGGTGTTCGCCAGTTACCTTGTCAATGTAGGCATGTGCTCTAAAGTCGCCAAACTTTGTTGGAAGTTTTGCCTCAGCAACTTTTTCTACAATTTTTTCGTGTCTCTTCCTATAAAGAAGTAACTCTTCAGTTGTTGTAATCTTCATACCAAGTTCTTGGGAAAGTTTAAAGAGGTCTTCGCCACGCATCATGTGGCCATCGTCTTGCATGATTTCACAGCAAAGTCCAACTTCCTTAAGTCCAGCAATTTTAAGAAGGTCAACAGTTGCTTCAGTGTGGCCACGTCTTACAAAGATTCCATCTTTTTTTGCAACAAGGGGGAACATGTGACCAGGTCTTCTAAAGTCCTCTGGCTTTGCATCATCTTCTACAAGCTTGTTGGCAGTTAAAGCTCTTTCCCAAGCTGAAATCCCCGTAGTTGTGTCTACGTGGTCAACTGAAACTGTGAAGGCAGTTTCGTGGTTGTCTGTGTTGTCTGCAACCATTTGATTTAATTTTAATTTTTCTGCGTATGTCCTAGACATTGGCATACAGATTAGACCCTTTGCAAGGGAAGCCATGGTGTTTAGACTTTCACCAGTGGCGAACTCTGCTGCCTGAATCATATCACCTTCGTTTTCTCTATCTGGTTCGTCAGTTACTATAATGATTTCGCCCTTTTTAAGAGCTTCAACAACTTCTTCAATAGAATTAACTTTCATTTTATCTCCTCTCAATTAAAATCCATTTTCTAGTAAAAATGATTCAGTAATTTTGCTTTCACTTTTTGCATTTACAAAATTGTAGACATAGCGGCCAATGATGTCGGTCTCAATATTAATCATATCTCCCACTTTTTTATTTATAAGATTGGTGTTCCTAATAGTTGTCGGAATAATTGAAACTTCAAAATATTTTTCTCCAACCTTTGAGACAGTAAGACTTATTCCATCAAGGGCAATGGACCCCTTGGGGGTAATGTACTTAAAATTATCGGAGTCAAACTTTATCCTGTAGACAATTTCATTTCCGTGGTTGAGGATAGAAATTATTTCTCCAATTCCATCAACGTGACCTTGTACTATGTGACCGTCAAGTCTCTTTGAAGGGCTTAGGGCTCTTTCAAGATTTAGCCTTTCGCCTCTTTTTAAATTTTTAAAAGTTGTGGACTTTATAGTTTCCACCATTACATCAGCCTTGTAAAAGTCATCGCCTAATTCTGTTACTGTAAGGCAAACGCCATTAGTTGCAATAGAGTCACCCACATTTGTTCCCTCCAAAACTTTTTTGCAGGAAACTCTCAAGCTGTAGAGGTCGCGTTCTCTTTTAATATCAGATAGGCTGCCAATTTCTTCTATAATTCCTGTGAAAATTTTAATCACACCTTCCAGTGACAAGTATGTCATCAAATAATTTTTCGCACTTCATATCCTTTATCCTAATTGCATTTTTGAGCTCATCAATTTCAAGGTCGCCTATGGCAGGTATCCCCTTGGACCCAAGTAAGATTGGGGCAATGAAGAAGTAAAATTTATCAACTAAGTTATTTTTTAGCATTTCAGCATTTAAGGTCCTTCCACCTTCAAGTATGATGGAGGAGATGTCGTAGTCCTTTAATTTTTCCATAAGGTCTTTGAGGTCAACCCTCTTGTCCTTGTTCTTACAAATTATGACTTCAACATTTTTCATTGCCTTTAATTTTTCTAGCTTATCCTTGTCGCAGTTTTCTGTTGTTGCTATTATTGCGATCGAATCTAAGTCATCGCTTAGGACTTTTGCATCAAGGGGGATCTTCAAGCTTGAATCTGTGATGATCCTTATGGGATTGTTTTTATATTTGCCGTGACGGGTGTTAAGGCTTGGGTCATCTGCAAGGACTGTTCCTATTCCCACCATTATTGCATCAAGTTGTCCCCTTAGTTCATGACCCTGAGCTCGTGAAAATTCTGATGTAATCCACTTGGACTCGCCAGACTCTGTTGCAATTTTTCCGTCAAGAGATATGCCAGCCTTTAGGACCACAAAGGGTCTCTTGTTTTTTAAGTAAGCGAAGAAGCTTTCATTTAGGTTTAAACATTCTTCTTCGCAAAGACCTTCTGTAACAGAGATACCTGCATCTTCCAAAATTTTTATTCCCCTGCCAGAAACTTTTTCAAAGGGGTCAGATGTTCCTATGACAACTCTTCTTATTCCTTCCTTTACAATTTTCTCAGCACAGGGAGGAGTCTTGCCATAGTGGGAGCAGGGCTCGAGATTGACATAGAGGGTTGCGCCTCTTATGTCTTCGCCACGAGATTTTGCATCTAAGATGGCATTTACTTCTGCATGGTTTTCGCCAAATTTTAGGTGGGCGCCTTGACCAATTATCTTGTCATCTTTTACAATTACGCAGCCAACAAGGGGGTTGGTCTTTGTCTTGCCAGTTCCCTCTCTTGCAATTTCAAGGGCACGTTCCATGTAAAAGATATCGTTAAAATCTTCTAAATACATTAAATCACCTATAAAAAAAGAGCCCATGCAGGGCTCAAAAAATTTAAAATTTATCTTCTTTCATCCAGACTATACTGTCGGTATTGGAATTGCACCAATTCAGCTTTCGCTCGCGGACTTTTACCGCCGGTGAGGAATTGCACCTCGCCCTGAAGAGTTTTATTAACTTATGAATTTATAATAACACTAGAAATTAAATTGTCAAGAAAAAGCAAATCATTTTCCCTCTTTGATCTTTTTTATTAAGGTGATGACATCCTCAAAGACAGAGTCTATGTCCCTGTCGGCATCAATGATATAGTCAGCGTAGGGGTCAAGGTCTTCTAAGACATCAAGTCTCTTTTCTATATCATTTGCACTGTCGTGCCTCTTTATCATCCTATCCCTCAAAGTATCCCTTGAGCACTTTAGGTAAATTGATTTTGCATTTTCAAATTCTTTTTTAATAGCTATGACGCCTTCCTTGTCAACAACAATAACGCAGTCCTTGTGCTTGTTGTTATTCTTTTCAAGGTCTTCCTTTAAGGTTGAGTAGTAGTTGCCAACGTAGCAAGTTGTCCCAATAAATAAATTCTCCTTGTCCATCTTCTTAAAAAGCTCTGAGTCGATGAAGTTATAATCCATGCCATCCACTTCAGAGATTCTTGGTTTTCTTGTAGTGTAAGTAATAATTTTTTCGATTCCGTGTGAGGTCAAGGCATTCCTTATAGTAGACTTGCCTGAACCAGAGTGTCCTAGTATTAAATAAATCATAATTGCTCCTTAAAATTTAATTTATTAAAGTATAACATATTTTTTCTATTATGCTTTACAATTTTAAAAATTTGAAGTAATATGGAAAAGATAAAATATTAGATGGAGGTTAGGATGAAACATTTAATTGAGCCACTAGATTTTACAACTGAAGAGTACGAAGAAATTTTTAGACTAGTTGATAACATTATCGCAAATCCAGATGATTATTCTCACGTTTGCGACAATAAGTTATTGGCTAGTCTTTTTTTTGAGCCTTCCACTAGGACTAGACTATCCTTTGAGACAGCTATGCTAAGATTGGGAGGACGAGTAATTGGATTTTCTGACGCAGGTGTAAGCTCATCATCAAAGGGAGAGACCCTACTTGATACCATTAGGGTTATAGAAAATTATGCGGACATTTGTGCTATGCGTCACCCCAAAGAAGGGGCAGCCCTTATGGCATCAAAGGTCGTTAAGACAATGCCGATTATAAATGCAGGAGACGGGGGACACTTTCACCCAACTCAAACTCTTGCAGACTTAATAACAATAAGGCACTACAAAAAATCCTTTGACAATTTAACTATAGGACTTTGTGGTGACTTAAAATTTGGAAGGACAATTCACTCTCTTGTAAGAGCCCTTAATCGCTATGAAAATGTAAAATTTATTTTTATTTCGCCAGAGGAGCTCAAGATGCCAGATCCCTTTAAGAACTTTATAGACGAGGAAAACTACATTGAGACTAGGGACCTTGTAAGCGTGATTGATGACTTAGACGTCCTCTATATGTCAAGGGTTCAAAAGGAAAGATTTGTTTCCTCTGATGAGTATGAAAGGTTAAAGGACTACTACATCTTAAATGAAGAAAAATTAAAAAATGCTAAGGAAGATATGATAATCCTTCATCCTCTACCAAGAGTAAATGAGATTGCACCAGAAGTGGATAAAGACCCTCGTGCAGTTTACTTTGAGCAAACAAAATTTGGAATGTACGGCAGGATGGCTTTGATTATGAAACTTTTGGAGGCTACAAAATGATAAATGTTTCAAAAATAAAAAAGGGAATTGTACTCGACCACATAGAAGCAGGCAGGGCTCACGTTCTCTATAAGGCACTTGAACTTGATAAGGTCACAGATACAGTTGTACTTATGCAAAATATTTTTTCAACTTCAATGGGAAAGAAGGACCTAATAAAGATAGAAACAGATTACAACTTGGACTTCACAGTCCTAGGACTAATTGCTCCTCACACAACAGTAAACTTCATTGAAGATGGGGAGAGGGTGAAAAAAATTCGCATGGAAATGCCAGAGCTTGTTGAAGGTGTATTGACTTGCAAGAACCCAAGATGCATAGCAAACTCTGAAAGAGAAGTGCCAGGTCACAAGTTCTTCCTCTACAACAGGGACAAGAAGGAGTACAAGTGCGAATATTGCGACACAGTAACCACATACGGAGAATGATATGGCGAAGGTAATAGAAAACATTGAGGTGTGTAAGGACTACTTCATACTTAGGACAGACCTAGATGTAAAAGTTTATCCAGGACAATTTTTTATGTTAAGGGCATGGGAGTCTTATCCAACTCTTTCGAGGCCAATTTCTGTCTATGACTTCACTGATGGAGTTGACTTTCTAATTGAAAAGAGAGGAGAGGGGACAAAGATACTTGAAAAATTGCAAGCAGGCGACGAGATAAAATTATTTGGTCCCTTTGGCAATGCCTTCTACGCCAACGTAGATGAAGTTGCCCTAGTAGGTGGTGGAGTTGGTCTTGCACCCTTTCACTATCTAATTAAGGAAATTCAAAAACTTAAAGCAAATTCAAAAATCATCCTCTACATTGGAGAAAGAGAAGAGCTTGAACTTGAAAATGCCTTTAAAGATATTAGCTGCGACATAAAAATAAAAAAAGGCGGCTTCATAACAGATATAATTGATTTCCAAAACCACGACCTAATTTACACTTGTGGGCCAGAAATTATGATGAAAAAAGTTGTTGAACTTGCAAAAGCTCATGACATAAGGACCTATGTGTCTCTTGAAAAGAGAATGGGATGTGGCGTAGGTGCCTGCCTATCATGTTCTTGTGACACAAAAAAGGGCAGAAGAAGATCTTGCAAGGAAGGGCCAGTATTTAAGGGGAGTGATCTACTTGACTTCTAGGACTGAAATAGATTTAGCAGGAATAAAATTAAAAAATCCAATAATAATGGCAAGTGGTACCTATGGATTTGGAGAAGAGTTCAAGGACTTTTACGACCCGAAGATTCTTGGAGGGATTTCTTCCAAGGGGATCACAAGACATCCCAAGAAGGGAAATGAAGGCATAAGAATTTGGGAAACTCCATCAGGAATTTTAAACTCAATAGGACTTGAGAACCCAGGAGTTGAAGAATTTGTAAAAACAAAAATCCATGACATGAATAAACTTGGGACAGAAGTCTTCGTCAACCTTGGTGGCAATACTATTGAAGAGTACATTGAGTCAGCAGAAATTTTAAATGACTATGACTTCGCTGCCATTGAATTAAATATTTCTTGTCCCAACGTCAAGGAAGGTGGCATGGCCTTTGGTATGGACAAGGACTCTGCTGCAAAAGTTGTAAGAGAAGTGATGAAGGTGACAAACAAAAAAGTTTTTGTAAAGCTTTCTCCAAACGCAGGCGACATTGTTGGCATAGCCAAGGCAGTGGAAGCTGAAGGTGCGGCAGGACTTTCTCTTATAAATACAATTCTCGGCATGGCAATTGATTTAGACAGAGGAGAAATTCCCTTTAAGAATACTTACGCAGGCCTATCAGGTCCAGCAGTAAAACCAATTGCTTTAAGGATCCTCCACCAAGTTGCAAAAAATGTAGACATTCCAATAATTGGTATGGGAGGCATATCTAACTACAAAGATGTCTTAGAATTCTTAATGGCAGGAGCCACAGCAGTAGAAGTTGGAACCTATAACTTTATGAATCCAAAGGGAGGAGCAGAAATTATCTCTGACCTTGAAAGGTATTTGGAAGAAAAAAATAAAAACGTAAAGGACTTTATAAAAAAATTAGTTTAAAGATTACAAATTTTGATTCGAGGACTCCTGAGTAGGGAGTTCTTTTTTATTCTTCATAAGTTTTAAAAAAATTTTTTCAAAATTAATGCTAGCTAGGTGCAAACAAAATTTTTATTAATCTCAACTTACTAATGCAATAAATTATTTTACTAAAATATTGTTTAACTTTAAGCACGAAGTTGGATATAATAATAGTATATTAAGTCAGTATAAAAACCTTACATACTAGGATACTTACTAATCTAATAAAAATTTTTTATAAGGAGATGAGTTTATGGATTTATTAAGTATTCTAAATTCAAAACCCCTATACCTACTAGTAGGTATATCACTTGCAATTATTTTTGGAATGTGTATCTTTTTTTGCAAAAGGGCAATAAGAAGAGCAGGAGAGCTTAATATTGGTAAGGACAAAATCAAATCAGTAATAAGAACTTCAATAATATTTTCAATTGTTCCATCAGTTTCCATCATTATAGGTCTTATTACACTTGCACCAATCCTTGGAGTACCTTGGCCATGGTTTAGACTTTCAGTAGTAGGATCACTTCCTTACGAACTTATGGCAGCTGACTTATCAGTTAAGGGAGCAGGCTTTGAAGGCTTTGAAGATTTCTTATCTAATGGAACTCCTGAAGTTATTGGAGCAATAATGTTTGTAATGAGTATCGCCATTATGGCAGGTATGGTTTTTAACATTGTTGCATTAAAAAGAGTTCACACAGGTGTACTTAAGGCTGGAGAAAAGGATACTCCTTTTGGTGATCTTGCATTATCTGTTCTTGTAGTTGGTATGATGTCAGTATTCGTACCAGTTCAATCAGTTAAGTCAACTATTCACTTGCTTACAATTATAGTTAGTATGTTGATAACAGTTATTTGTTCAAAGATTGCGACAAAGTACAAAGTCACTTGGTTAAACGATTTTACAATGTCCTTTGCCCTTGTTGGAGCAATGGCAGCATCAGTTATTTTCACTAATATGGGAATAGGAGGTTAATTATGCAAATGTCAAATTATATGAAAAATACTTATAGATATGGAATCATTGAAACCCTAATAGCAATGGCTCTTATGCTAGGTATTCCTGCAGTAATGTGTACAATTTATGGAATGTGGCCTGAGTGGTCTCTTATAGCATCTGTTGCTGGTCCGCTAATGGCACTTTTTGTACCGACAGCCTTGGCAGAACAACTTTCAATGATTCCAATTGGTGGTACAACTTGTTATCTAAATTCAATTCTTGGTAATGTTATGAACATCAAATTTCCTTGCTACCTATCAGCTATTGCAACTGTAGATGCAACTCCAGGTACAGAAGAAGCTGACGTTATGGGAATGATAGCAGTTACAGTTTCAGGAATGGTTTCTATGATAACAGTAGTTCTTGGTGTAATTCTTTTGGCACCATTAAAACCAATTCTTCAAACAGAAAGTGTTGCTATTGCAACCAACTACATCCTTCCAGCCCTATATGGGTCAATGGGAATTTCTGCCTTTATATCAAGAGGAGCTGGTTCAAAATACAAGGCACCAAGAAAGCCTCTTATAGCTATAACATCTCTTATTATAGTTTATGCCTTTAACTTCCTAGTGATGCCAATTGCAGGCAAAGAAGGTTACGCTATGCTCATTATGCTTGGAGTAACTTTACTAATTGCTTACGCTTATTACAAGTCAGGCATAGTTAAGTTAGAAAAAAAGGATTAATTATGAATTTGGATAAATTTTTAGAATCAGTAATTGATTATGGAAAAAATTTTACAAGCCAAGGAAAGCTTGTAGACTATATAGAAATTTTAAAAGATGCAGATAAAAATGCTCTCGGTGCTTGCATCATTGACAAAGATGGAAAGGTTTATGAAGCAGGGAGGTCACGTGAAGAATTTGCAATTATGTCAATTGTAAAAGTACTGCTCTTTGAAATTGTTCTAGAAAATTATGAACTTTCTGAAATCAAAGAGTATATGAGACTTGAAGGATCCTCAAAGGCCTACAATTCTATATTGGACTTGGAGGCAGAGGGGGGTAAACCTGTTAACCCCTTTATAAATGCAGGAGCAATTACATCAGCCTACTTAATTTATAAAAAGTTTAAGGATAAGTCTGTTGAAGTCTTAATGAAAAGAGCAAGATTAGTAATGGAAGATGAGAGCTTAGACTACAGTCAAACCCTACTTGATACAGCAAGAACAGGTGGAGAGAATAACCTTGCCCTTGCTTGGATTCTAAAAAAACATGGGACTATTGATAGGTACACTTCTGTAGAAGATGTTATAAACTTATACAATCTTGCTTGCAGTATTATGGTTAACACTAGAGACCTTGCAGCCTTTGCTTCTATGATTTCTAAAGATGGGAAAAATTTAGAAGGAGAGCAAATAATTAAGAAGGGGAATGCAAGAATTCTTAGAACACTAATGGCGATTTGTGGAACCTATAACTATTCCGGTGACTTCGCAATAGATATTGGGCTACCTGCTAAGAGTGGAGTAGGCGGAGGCATAATGGCAACTACAAACAAAGAAATTGGCATCTGTACATTTTGCCCAGGACTCGACTCCTTTGGAAATTCTGTTGCAGGTCTTAAGATGCTAGAAAAAATTTCTATGGAATTGGATTTAAACTTTTATTAAACTTTTTAATTTTTCTTTGCTTGAAAAAGTTCAAGAGTTTATAAATTATAAAGAAGAAAGATTGATGAATTCATAGATAAAATTTTAAGGAGAAGGATATGGATAAATACAATAAAGAGCTAATAGACCTTGCAAAAAATATTTGGGAATATGCTGAAATTAAATGGAAAGAATTTAAGTCCATTGAAGCTCAAAAAGAAATTTTAAAAAAGCATGGTTTTAAAATAAATGATAATTTGGCTGATCTTCCAACAGCTTTTTCTGCTGAATATGAAAGAGGCAAGGGAGTAACAGTTGGTTTCTTAGGCGAGTTTGATGCCCTATCTGGACTTTCACAAGTTGAGGACTTGTCTGAAAGGAAGGAAAAAGTTGTTGGAGCTTGTGGACATGGTTGTGGTCACCACCTCTTAGGTACTGCATCAATAGGTGCAGCCTTAAAGTTAAAGGACTACATGGATGAAAACAACCTAGAGGGCAAGGTAGTTTACTTTGGATGTCCAGCAGAAGAAGGTGGAAGTGGTAAGGCCTTTATGGCAAAGGCAGGTTGCTTTGATGTAGCAGATATTGTCATTGCATGGCACCCCTTTAACGCCAATGCAATTTTCACAGGATCTCTTCAAGCTAATAAGCAAGTTTATGTTAGGTTTAGAGGTAAGGGAGCTCATGCAGCAGCATCTCCTCACTTAGGAAGATCTGCCCTTGATGGACTAGAGTTAGTTAATATTGGAGTTCAATTCTTAAGGGAACACATGCAAGACTTCGAAAGGATTCACTACTCAATCATTGATCCGGGATCAGCATCACCTAATGTTGTTCAACCTTATGCTGAAGGACTTTACCTAATCAGATCAAAGGACACAGAACACGTTAATAGACTTTACAAGAGATTTGAAAAAATTGTTGAAGGTGCAGGACTAATGACTGAAACTGAGCCAGAAATAATTTTTGATAAGGCTTGTTCCAATGTAATTCCAAATCCTGTAATTGAAGAAGAACTTTACAAGGCCTTCTTGGAAGAGGGACCAATTGACTTTACAGAAGAAGAATTAAAATATGCAGAGAACTTTAGGGCTACTTTCCCAGAAGAAAATATTGAAAGTGAACAAACTCTTGTCTATGCAGTTGACAAGGTTGATGAGTTAGCCTACCTAAAGGATCACATCCTTTATGATAAGATTTTGGACTACAAGCATTCCGATGAGTTGGGAATGGGATCATCAGATGTTGGTGACTGCTCTAATGTTGTGCCAACTGCTCAAATTATTACAGCTTGCTTTGCAATAGGAACAACAGCTCACTCTTGGCAAGAAGTTGCTCAAGGTAAGTCCTCTATGGCTATGAAGGGAATGTTAAAGGCATCTAATGTAATGTCAAGAGCTGCAAGAAGCTTTATAGAAAAACCTGAACTTGTTAAGAAGGCTCACGAAGAATTTATAAAGGTGCGTGGAGAAAAATTCATATCACCACTACCTGATGGAGCAAGGCCAAGGATGTAAGTTAATAAAATAAATTGTTAGAGGTCTCTTAGGAGGCCTTTTTTAATTTGCTTTTCAAAATTTTTCTACAATGAATTCTTTTGTTTTTCAAAGGTCAATATCATTTTACAAACTCACTTTATCGTATTATAATATCAAAAAAGGTTACAGTATATTTAATTTTTTTTAAAGGAGAAAAAATGGATTATAAAAATGGATACAAGGAAACTATAAAGGCGAGAGAAAGAATAGGGGACTTTATTTATGAAACTCCTCTAGTAAGACTTAATTATATTTCTGAAATGCTTGGCACATCTATTTATGCAAAACTTGAAAATATGCAAAAGACAAATTCCTTCAAGATAAGAGGTGCTCTAAATAAAATTAGAAAACTTTCTGAAGAAGAATTAAAAAAGGGTGTTGTCACAGCTTCTAGTGGTAATCACGGCAAGGGAATTGCAACTTGTGCAAAAATGTTAGGGATTCCAGCTAAGATTGTCCTATCAGACACTTCTACTGAAGCCAAGAGACAAATGATAAAAGATCTTGGTGCAGAAATTGTAATCACAAGCGTTGAAACAAGATTTGAAGTTGCAAAGGAAATTTCTGAAAAGGAAGGAATGACTTTCATTCATCCTTATGATGACTTAGATGTTTCTGAAGGTCAAGGAACTATTGCAGTGGAAGTCTTAGACAAGATGGACAACTTGAAGATGATTGTTCCTATTGGTGGTGGCGGACTAATCTCTGGCATTGCCATGTACACTAAGGGAGTTTCAAAAGGATCCAAGGTCATTGGAGTTGAGCCAGAAAATGTTGCAAGATATACTTTATCACTCAAAGAAGGTGAGCCAAGTCAAGTAAAGAGGGGAGCAACTCTTGCTGATGGACTTCTTTCTGTTAAACCTGGAGATCATGTTTTTCCAATTGTAAGAGATCTTGTTGATGACATTGTAACTTGCCAAGATAAAAATATTAAAAAAGCTTTGGATTTATTGTATAATAAAGAGAAATTAATTGTTGAGCCATCTTCTGCAATAGGTCTTGGTGCAATCTTAGAAGGCAAAATAGATTATGATGACAAGGACAAATTAGTTCTCATAATAACAGGTGGTAATGTAGAAGGCAGAGCAATTGAAGAAATAATAAATTCTTAGGGAGGAAATCATGAGAGATTTTATTTGTGGTAAGTTTAATAAGGTTGGGCCATCTGGCATTAGAAAAATCAATGAAAAAACCCTTGAGATGGAAAGAGCTGGCAAAAAAATCTACCACTTTGAAGTAGGCAGACCAGACTTTGACACTCCAAAGGTAATAAAAGATGCTACTATAAAGAGCATCGAAGATGGAAATGTTTTTTATACATCAAATTATGGCGTAATGCCTCTAAGAGAAGCTGTGGCTGAAAAACTTAGAAAGGAAAATAATTTAGACTATACTGCAAAGGAAGTCTTGATAACAGTAGGTGCTACTGAATCTATTTATGATTCTTATTCACTTATCCTAGAAGAAGGCGACGAAATCCTTCTACCAAATCCTTGCTGGCCAAACTATATCAATGCAGCTTATATTATGGGAGCTGTGCCTGTAAGATATAGCCTTGCAGAAGAAAATGACTTCCAAATTGATTTTGATGAACTTGAAGACCTTGTTACAGAAAAGACTAAGGCTATTGTAATTATTAACCCATCAAACCCAATTGGATCTATGTTCACACTAGAAACTTTGGAAAAACTTGCTGACTTTGCAAAGAAAAAAGACATCCTAGTAATTTCTGATGAGATTTATGAAAAGATTATTTATGGAAACAAAAAGCACGTATCTATTGCATCTCTTGATGGAATGAAGGAAAGAACTATTACTATTAATGGTTTCTCAAAAACTTATTCTATGACAGGCTTCCGTCTTGCTTATATTGCAGCCCCAGAAGAATTTATTAGGGTCCTAAATATTATCCACCAACACAATACTTCTTGTGCAACTTCCTTTGTTCAACATGGAGGTATCACTGCCCTTAAAGAAGGAAATGAAGGCGCAGAAGAAATGGTTAAGGAATACAAGAGAAGACGTGATTACATTGTCGATAAAGTTAACTCAATTGAAGGACTTAGCCTAAATGCTCCTGACGGTGCCTTTTATGCCTTTATAAATATCAAGGGACTTGGAGTTTCTTCAGAAGAATTCTGCAATTACCTTCTTGATGAAGAATGCGTTGCAATTGTTCCAGGAACAGTTTTCGGAAGTGCAGGAGAAGGCTTTGTTAGATTTTCCTACGCATCTTCTTACGAAGATATAGTTGAGGGTCTAAACAGGATGGAGAAAGCTTGTAAGCATTTTTTAAATAAGTAAGCTCACTGGATTTTAAAAATTATTTATTCAGTGGTCCTTGTTAAGGTAGGATTTAATATAGCGAAAGCATTAAAAATAGAGTAGGTTTCTCATTGAACCTACTCTATTTTATTTGCATAAGTTTTTAAAAATATACCAACTACCTTGTGGAAGCGGGCGATGTCAGTTATATAAGCGTAGTCATTGCCGTAAATCTTCTTGATGTTCATACTTTCTGCCTCTTTGCCAGTGAAGACTCCAAAGGTGTTGATTCCTTTAAGTCTTGTCAAGAGGACTTCCTTTGATGTGTCCATTACAGCTTCTTCGTCCTTGTAATTTTCTCCAGGCGTCTTTGATGCACCAACTATTCCAATGTCGATTTCGTCAAAGGGAAGGCCATCAGTTAGAACAATTAAAAATCTTCTTGCGTCTCTGTTTTTTGAAATCAGGTGTCGCATAAATTTTATTGCAAGACCATCTCTATTAGATCCCGAAGGAGAGTACTTGAAGATGTCCTTATTTTTTATTTTTGGATCATTGTAGTCTCTGTATTTTTTTATTACAAGATAATTGTAAAAGTTGTTGTAAGAGAAGACCCTAGTTTTTATATTTAAAGATGTTAGGGCCTCTGCAATGATATAGGTTTCTGTTGCAAGAATTTCCTTCCTATCATTTTGTGAAGCAGAGGAGTCCAAGAGAATGTCTACATAAATTTCATTGGAGTCCTTCCTGTTAATTTTTTCAAAAATCCTATCTTCATTTAACTCTCTCGTCTTCCAAATTTCTGATGGAATAATTTTTCCAGAAGTGGATTTTAATATTTCATCTTCAGATTCTTTTAAGAGGGAATTTTTTACTACGCCAGCAAGTTCTCTTATGGCACGAGAATTTTGCAACTTGTTGCTCTCATAAAAGTTTAAGTTGTCAGAGTAATTTCCAATTTCTTCCTGGGCATAATAGGAGGATTTGTTTTCAAATTCTCCAGCAGGGAAGAAAAATTTTATTTCCTCGTGGATGCCAGTTGAAATCTCTTGGGCAATCCTATCAGCCGTGTGTCTTTTTATTTTCTCAATCCCATAGCGTTTGACTAGAGCCTTGTAAATACTTTTGTCTCCAAAGTTATTTACTAGAGTGTCTTCTTTAACGTTTATGTCCCTGTAGTCGTCATTAAAGAAGGTGAACTCAGCTGACTCAATGTTGTACCTCTCAAGGAAGTCCTTGTCTATGAAATTTTTTCTCTGGTAGGGAGAATTTTTCTTTGAAGTTGAGTTGGATTTAGCTTCTTTTTTAAATTCCTCGTAGGACTCTTCTGTGTCGTGGGGAAGGTCCTTGTTGATGTGAAAATATTTTTTGAAAAGATATCTTAAGAAATCAAGATACTTAAAGGTGTCTTTCTCCTTAAAGTTATAAATTTCTCCTAACATCTCTTCTAAGACTCTTTGGACCTTTGGATATTGACCTTTTTCTTTTCTGATGTAGCCAATTTTAAGTTCAGTAGTCATAATAATTTTTCGCCTGTTTAGATTTTTTAAAATTTTTTCATCGTGGTCATTTTTAAAATCCAAAGTACCTGGTCTTTCCAAAATCATTTCTTTTGAAAAAATATTTTCCAAAACTAATTTTGAAATTTCCCACAAGTCCCTTTTGTTGTTTAATGAATTTACATACTTCTTGAAGAAGTCATCAAGTACATAAAAATCAAAATACCTACTGGCATGACCAAGAAGGGCAGCCTCGTAGGAGTCTTCAGGTTTAAGTGAAAAATTAAAAATATCAAAGTCGTAGAAGTCTGATAAAGTCCAAAAAATATTTTTTAGCCTATTTTCATCCTTCAAAGAGATCAGCTCTTTCAATATTTTTTACAAAAAGGGTGTCAATGACGTCATTGACAATTTCCTTTTCGTAGGAGTCAAAGGTCTTGTCAACAATGCCAAGGTCAAGGGACTCTCTTATGCCAAGTCCACGATTCATGAGCTCAATACTTGACATAAGTCCACGAAGGTCTATGGCCTTGGAAGAAATTTCTGAGTTAAGAGATTTCTCTTGAAGGTCTAAAAACAATCTTGTGAAAATTTTTATTGCATCCTTGTTGAGTCTTGTGTTTTCTTTAAACAACTTTGCAAGGTCCTCTTCAGTAATAGTTGGCATATCGATTACCAAAAATCTTGACACCAAGGCTTCGTTAAGGTCACGAGTACCAATGTAGCCGTAGTTCATTGTGGCGATAAATCTTGTTGCATCGTTTAGCATAAGTCTGTCGTAACCAGAAATATCAAGAACCCTTCTGTAGTCAAGAGTGGAGTGGACAACGGAAAGGGCTTCGTTCTTAGCCATATTTATTTCGTCAAAGACTGCAAAGCCACCTTCTTCTGCTGCTTCATAAACTGGTCCCTTCTTAAGAGTTACTTCGTTGTTCTTGAAGGTATCAGATCCAATTAAGCTTGAAGGGTCTGATGCAATGTTTAAAGAAACTGTCCATAGAGGTCTCTTAAAGAGATATGCCAAGTTTTCTGCCAAAACATTTTTGCCCGTTGCTTTTGGTCCAGAGAGGAGGATGTTGTCGCCAGATAAAATTGCAGCGATGGCCTTCTCCCAAGTTTTTTTGCCGTAATATTTGTATTTTATATTTGGAATTCTATATTCAAAATCCTTATTTAAATTATGTTTTTCTATAAATTCATCTACTCCCTTAAGTAGATCCTTTGAAACGCCTTGTGAAAGTAAGAAGTCTCTCATTTCATCACCTCTTGCCTATTATAACAAAAAGTGAAATTATGTGTGGGAAATAAATTTTGTAAAAGATTTATTTTATTGTTATAATGTAAGAAAGTATAAAGGAGGAATCATTATGGATTTTATTACTTCTTGGTCTCTTATTTCATTAATTCTTGGTTTGGCAATACATGTAGGAATTTTTGTACTTATTATCTTGGCAATACTTGCCATTATAAAGTATCTTAAAAAATAAAAAAGGCCTTGCAGCCTTTAAAAATAAAAATCTTATGTTATAATATAGATAAAGAGGACACCGTTAATACCCATTCGGGCACGAGAGATGGTTGCTCTAAGTTGATATTTATTTAATACCACTTGTAGTGCAATACAGGTGGTATTTTATTTTATGCTATTTCTTATTAAGAAACAGGGCTAATATAGCAATAATCAAACCAATGAATTTTAGCACAAGGCTTAATATTTCAAAATCTGACATTGCAATCACCCCCTTTACTATAAAAGTAAAGAGCAACCACCTTGGTATGTCCTCACGCTTATTATACATATTTTATAAAACTCCATCAATTAATAAATTGGTAAAAGCAAACCTTAAATAAAAAAAGGCCTTGCAGCCTTTAAAAATAAAAATCTTATGTTATAATATAGATAAAGAGGACACCATGTAGATGGTCACCCTCAATGACTAAATTTTAATTAAGCCATCTGTAGTAGTGATACAGGTGGCTTTCTCATTTCTTACTTATCTTTTCTAATGATAAGGGCTATAAGTGTGCCAAAAGCAATCATTAAAGACAATGTCTCAAATATACTCATAGCACCACCCCCTCCCTTTGGAAGGGTAACCATCTGTATGTCCTCGTCTACATTATACATATTTTAGAAAACTCCATCAATTAATAAATTTGTAAGAGCAAGCCATAAATAAAAAAGGCCATGCAGCCTTTAAAAATAAAAATCTTATGTTATAATATAGATAAAGAGGACACCGTTAATACCCATTCGGGCACAAGCGACGGTTTTCCCTGAGGCAAATTATAAAAACCTACCTATCAGCGAAAATACAGGTAGGTTTTTTATTTTCTATTTCTTATTTTGAAATAGGGTAACAATAGCAATAACCAACATAAAAATTTTAAAAATTAGAGATAAAATTTCATAATCAGTCATACTATCACCCCCAATCTAAGTGAGATTAGGGAAAACCATCTGCCTGTACCGTCTAGTTGATGTCCTCATTCTTATTATACATATTTTAGAAAACTCCATCAATTCATATTAATTAAATTACTTTAAAGTACAAAAAGCTTGAACTTATTTTTACTTATGTTATAATAAAAAAAACTAAAAAAGGCGATAATTGAGAATAGTAATTTTAAAAAGTTTTTAAGAGAGTAGGTGGCTGGTGAGAACCTGTAAAATTTTTAAGATGAATCCACCTCATAGTCTATGAAATTTTAAGTGAACCATTTGGTTAATTAGGGTGGCAACGCGGGTCTCTCGTCCCTTTAGGGATTGAGGGGCTTTTTTATTTTAAGGGAGGATTTATGTTAGACATTAAATTTGTAAGAGAAAACCCAGAAGCAGTAAAGGAAAACATCAAAAAGAAATTCCAAGATGACAAACTTCCACTAGTTGATGAAGTTATAAAGATTGACGAGGACCTAAGAGCAGCAAAGACTAAGGGCGACAATCTTCGTGCAGAAAAAAACCAAACTTCAAAAGCAATTGGTGGCTTTATGCAAAAGGGAGAAAAGGACAAGGCAGAAGAAGCAAAGAAAAAAGTTGCTGAAATTAATGAAGAGATAACAAATCTTGAAGCTACTGAAAGAGATCTTGCTGAAGAACTTAAGAAGAGGATGCAAGTTATTCCACAAATGATAGATGACACAGTGCCAATAGGAAAGGACGACAGCGAAAATGTTGAGCTTGAAAGATTTGGCGAACCAGTAATTCCTGACTTTGAAATTCCCTACCACATTGATATTATGGAAAGCTTTAACGGAATTGACCTTGACTCTGCAAGAAATACATCAGGTGCAGGTTTCTATTATCTAAAGGGAGATATTGCAAGACTTCACTCTGCAATCCTAGCTTACGCAAGAGACTTTATGATTGACCGTGGTTTTGAATATCACATTCCACCTTTTATGATTAGATCAGATGTAGTTACAGGTGTTATGAGTTTTGCAGAAATGGAAAACATGATGTACAAGATTGAAGGCGAAGACCTTTACCTAATTGGTACTTCTGAACACTCAATGATTGGTAAATATATAAATACAATTACTCCAGAAGAAGATATGCCTCTTGCACTTACTTCATATTCTCCATGCTTCAGAAAGGAAGTTGGAGCTCACGGTATTGAAGAAAGAGGGGTTTATAGGATCCACCAATTTGAAAAACAAGAAATGGTTGTAATTTGTAAGCCAGAAGAATCAAAAGACTGGTACGTAAAATTATGGCAAAACACAGTGGACTTCTTCCGTTCATTAGATATACCTGTTAGAACTCTTGAATGTTGTTCTGGTGACTTGGCAGACTTAAAGGTTAAGTCTCTTGACGTTGAAGCCTTCTCTCCAAGACAAAATAAATATTTTGAAGTTGGATCATGTTCAAACCTTGGCGATGCACAAGCAAGAAGACTTAACATCAAACTTCGTGGCAAGGATGGCACATATTTTGCCCACACACTAAACAACACAGTTGTTGCTCCACCAAGAATGTTAATCGCCTTCTTAGAAAACCTACTTCAAGAAGATGGCAGCGTAAGAATTCCAGAACCACTACAAATGTATATGGGTGGAATGACAAAGCTAACTCCAAAGAAATAAAAATAATTTATTAAGTCTTATTCATTGTTTTAAAGAAAGTAATTTGATATAATTTACTCACTTAGGGGAGTAACTTTTAAATTTTCAGTCGTCATTACGGCATTGCCCGGCTGGAAAGCTTATTATGTAAGTATGTGAGACCGACGTAACAGTCGGTCTCTTTTTTGTATTATAAAGGAGGAAGTATGGAAAAAAATTGGTATAATCAATCTCCTGATGAAGCTCTAAAAAATCTTTCTACAACTAAAGATAAGGGACTAAGTCAAGAGGAAGCCAAGGTTAGGCTTGAAAAATATGGAAAAAATGCTCTCGAAGCAGAAAAGAAAAAATCTTTTGGAGAGAAGTTAAAGGAACAAATCCTTGACCCAATGATTATCATCTTAATGCTAGCAGCCCTTGTATCAGCCTTCAATGGCGAAGCACTTGATGCAGGAATAATTATTGCCATTGTAATTGTCAATGCCTTTTTATCAATCTACCAAGAAGGCAAGGCAGAAGAAGCTATTGAAGCCCTACAAAAGATGTCGTCACCAAAGACCAAGGTCATAAGAGATGGCGAACACATTGAGGTTGACTCCAAGGCACTTGTGCCAGGGGATATTATCATCCTTGAAACAGGTGACATTGTCCCAGCGGACTTAAGACTTTTAGAGTCTTCAAACTTAAAAATTGACGAGTCATCCCTAACTGGTGAATCAGTACCAGTGGAAAAGGAAGCTTCTGTAGTCTACGATGGCAAGATGGAAATTGGTGACAGAGAAAACTTAGCTTACTCATCATCTATTGTAACTTACGGCAGGGGTATGGGACTTGTTATAGAAACTGGCCACGAAACAGAAATTGGAAAGATTGCAACTTCAATTGCAACAGTTGGAGATGAACAAACTCCCCTTCAAAGAAAACTTGCAAAGCTATCAAAGACTCTTGGTATTTTAGTTCTTGTAATTTGTGCAGTAGTTCTTGGAGTTGGCATACTTTATAAGCACGACCCAAGAGAAATGTTTATGACTGCAATATCGCTTGCAGTAGCAGCAGTGCCAGAAGGATTACCTGCTATTGTAACAATTGTACTTTCAATTGGCATGGGCAAGATGGCAGAAAAAAATGCCATTGTTAAAAAACTTTTGGCAGTAGAAACTCTTGGAACAACTACAGTAATTTGTTCCGACAAGACTGGTACTCTTACACAAAATGAAATGACTGTTGTAAAAGTATTTACTGACGGACATGTTTACGATGTTTCAGGTACTGGTTACTCTCCAGAAGGTGACGTAACAAGAAAAGATGCAAAAGTTACAATTGAAGAAGACGAAAACCTTAAAATTTTATCTTCTATCGCAGCCCTAACTAATGATGCAAAATTACAAGTTAAGGGTGAGGAAGCATCAATTATTGGAGACCCAACTGAAGGTGCCCTTCTTACCTTTGCAGAAAAGGCAGGTAATGGTCTTAAGGAACTTTACAGTAACTTTGACAGAATCGAAGAAATTCCTTTCGACTCTGATAGAAAGATGATGACAACTTTCCACGACAAGATTTTTGATGACATTGCATCCTTTACAAAGGGAGCACCAGACGTTGTCCTTGAAAGATGTAGCAAAATCTTAATAGATGGAAAAGAAGCAGAACTTGATGAAAAATTAAGAGAAGAAGTCTTAGCAAAGAACAGTGAGTTTGCAAGATCTGCCCTAAGATGTTTAGGCTATGCTTATAGAAAACACAGGGACATGCCAAGTGAAATCACATCAGAAAATATTGAAAAGGATATGGTTTTTGTTGGACTTACAGGTATGATTGACCCTTCAAGACCAGAAGCAAAGGCAGCAATAAAAGAATGTAGGACTGCAGGCATAAGACCAATTATGATTACAGGTGACTACCTTGAAACAGGTCTTGCTATAGCAAAGGACCTTGGCATTGCCACATCAGATGACCAAGCAATCTTGGGTAGAGAACTTAACGAAATGTCCGAAGAAGAACTTAGAGAAGTTGTAAAGAAAAAATCTGTCTTTACAAGAGTCTCTCCAGAAAATAAGGTTCAAATTGTTACAGCCCTAAAACAAAATGGCCACATAACTGCTATGACTGGTGATGGTGTTAACGACGCCCCAGCAATTAAAAAGGCAGACATTGGTATTGCCATGGGTATAACAGGTACTGACGTTGCAAAAAATACTGCAGAAGTAATTTTGACAGATGACAACTTTGCAACAATTGTAAACGCAGTTGAAGAAGGAAGAATTATCTATTCCAACATCAAGAAGTTCGTTGCTTATTTACTTTCATGTAACCTTGGGGAAGTTTTAATAGTATTGATTTCAATCCTAATGAACCTTCCAGTACCACTAATTCCTATTCAATTGTTGTGGCTTAACCTTGTTACAGATTCCTTCCCAGCACTTGCCCTTGGAGTTGAAAGAGGAGAGGCAGACATAATGAAGGAGCCGCCACGTGATCCAGACGAACCAATCCTTGACACAGAAATAAAAATTACAGTTGCCATCCAATCTATTGCAATCACATTTGCAACACTACTTGCCTACTTGGTAGGACTTAAGTGGTATGGCACAGGTGAAGGACTTGGACACGCAAGAACAATGGCATTTTCAGCATTAATTATTTGTGAACTTCTAAGAGCTTACACATCAAGATCAATTGACAAGACTGTATTTCAAATTGGAGTCTTCACAAATAAAAAGCTGGTACTTGCAACATTTTTCTCCTTCTTGTTGATGTTAGTAGTAATTTATGTACCAGTATTAAACGATGCCTTTAGTCTTATGGACTTAGGACCAAAAGAAATCGCAGTTGTACTTGGTTCATCAGTTATCCCACTAGTTGCAGGAGAAATTCAAAAGAAAGTAAGATTCAAGAAAAAATAAAAAATATAAATCCAAAGTATCCTTAAACTAATAAAGTCTAAGGATATTTTTTTATTGAAAATTTTTATAAAATCTTGACAAAATTATTTGCTGGGCTTATAGTGTAAATATAAAGTATATACACTTAAAATTTAATTTAAGGAGTTGACGATATTATGAAAAAAGATTTAAAAATTTTTATTGGCATATCATTCATTATTCCCTACTTAATGGGATTTGCTATTTACTATTGCAAACTACACAATATAAGCACAAATATTTATCCTGTATTTCAAATGTTTATTCCCTTTTTGGGCGTAGTGGCACTTTTGTATAAAGAAGATAAAAATATTTTAAAAATTTCTGCTATTAGAATATACCTAGTGACAAGTCTTATCTTATTTGCACTTTCGATAATAAATATTTTCTATCCAAAGTTTAGTAATTTGTCCAGTTTAGTTATTTTAATTTTAGCTATTCCAATGATAATATCTCTTTACAAAATGGACAAAAACTTGAAAAAGAAGTTAGCACTAGATAATCCAAATAAAAAACTAACCTTACTTATGTGCTTGTTATTTATAAGCATATACTTTACGAGGGGTTTTCTATCAAGCTTACTTCAAGGTGAAGTGAGTGAATTTTATAAAATTTTGAATTTAAAAAACTTAATGACTTCTGTTTTCATTTTTATAATTTCTTTTCTTAATATTATGCCATTTTTAGGAGAAGAGTATGGTTGGAGGGCATATCTAGCACCAAGGTTAAAAGAACTTTATGGTTATAAAAAATCTATTCTACTTACAGGTTTTATTTGGGGAATATGGCACTTACCTCTTAATTTATTTTATTACTCAGATGGACTATTGACATCACAAATTTATTCTATACTTGTACAACTTGTATTCTGTACATTTTTAGGGATATTCTTAACTTATGCCTACAATAAGACAAAGTCAATCTGGGCACCAGTTATGATTCACTATTTAAACAATAATCTTGCCCTACTATTTGTCACAGATTTATCTAAAGATATATTTTCTGGACAACATTATGATTTAAAAATATTTTTGATAGAGTCTGTAAGTGTAATTATATTTTTTGGATTTTTTATTTTTTCAAAATACGTTAAGGATGAAAATCTTTGGGAAAAATCTGTATATGAGAAAATTAAAGAATCTTAATTGTTTTGTGCTTTTACAAAATTTATAAAAATTATTAAAATCACTAAAACAAGTATTGTGTAAAAGCAAAAAAATAAAGTATATAGGCTTAAAGGTGGTGTGATATGAAAATTATTATTTCCAATGACTCTGGCCTTCCAATTTACGAGCAGATAAAAAATCAAATCAAGGCTCAAATCGTTGCTGGTGACCTAAGGGCAGACGAAGCTCTTCCTGGTATGAGGACTCTTGCCAGCGACTTAAAGGTTTCTGTCATTACAACAAAGCGTGCCTACAACGACTTGGAGCAAGAAGGATATATTTACTCCATGCCAGGCAAGGGTTCCTTTGTAAAAAAATTAAATGAAGAAGTTGTGAGAGAGAATGCTCTTGCAGAGATTGAAAAATATTTTACTGACGCAATGACTGTTGCCAAGGCTGCAGGAATTGAAATGGAAGAATTGCAAGAAATTTTAAAGACATTAGATGAAGTGGGTGAAGTATGAAAGCAATAGAAATAAAAAATTTGAGAAAAGAATTTAAGGACTTTGACCTTGATATAGAAAATTTAGAAATTCCAGAGGGAGCAGTCCTTGGACTAATTGGGGAGAACGGTGCAGGTAAGACTACACTACTTAAGTGCATCCTTGACCTCTACAGGTATGATGGCGACATAAAAGTTTTTGGAGAGGAGATTCACAAGGAGTCCTTTGAAAAAATTGGGGCAGTGATACCTGACTCCTTCTTTAACGATACTTTTAAGATAAAAGACGTTGTTGATATTTTAAAAGTTGCCTACAAAAATTTTGATGAAAAAATGTTTTATGACTGTGCAGATAAATTTAAGATGCCAAGGGACAAAAAGTTAAATGAACTCTCTACAGGTAACTTAATGAAGTTAAAAATTATTTCTGCAATTTGTCACGACCCTGACCTCTTGATCCTTGATGAGCCAACTTCAGGTCTTGACCCAGTTATTCGTGACGAAATCATAGGATTTTTATTTGACTACATCAAGGACGGGGACAAGACAATTTTATTTTCATCACACATCTTGTCTGACATAGAAAAAATTGCCGACTATATAATTTATATCCACGAGGGAAGAGTAATCTTATACGATGAAAAGGACTCCCTAATAGAAAAATATGGAATTTTAAAAACCTCTGAAGAAAACTTAAAAAATTATGGAGATTTTATTTTAAAGACAAGAAAAAATAAGTACTCAACAGAAGCTCTAATAAAAAACGTCCAAGTTTTTAAAGAATTTTATCCTAACGAAGTTGTGGATAGGGCAAATGTGGAGGACATAATGATATTTTTATCAAGAGGTGGACAATGAAAGCAGTTTTATATAATGACTTTAAACTTGTAAAGAATATTGCCCTACCAATTGTTATATTTGTTACTGCAATACTTTTTATAGGTTTTTTGATAACAGGACAAGTTTTCAGCAAGTTTTTTAGCCAATGGACTCTTACAATGATCTTTATCATTAGGGCACAAAGCGTCTTTGGGGATAACTTCAAAGATTTTCAAAAGTTCATGACTATGCCAATATCTATTGAGGACTATTCTCTTGCGAAGATAATAAAAAACTTAATTATCTTTGTAATTACTTCTCTTGTTTTGCTAATGGGATTAATTCTTAGTAATGAGGAAGATAAAAACATTATCATAGACATTTATATGAGCCTATTTATAGCCCTAGACTTTATGGCACTTAGCCTCAGCCACATTGTTTTCACAAGATATCAAAGGGGACTTGTAGTTTTCCTTTATACCTTAATTGGATTTGGAGCAGGCTTAGCTTTTATTTATTCAAGTTTTTATGAAAGCTTTGCTATTTACAGACCAATATTTATAGGTGTATCAATAATAATTTGCATCTTGTCCTTTAGCTTAGACTACAAATATTCTACAAAATACTTGAGAGAGAGGGGGATATTATGAAAACACTCCTAGTAAATGATTTAAAAATTAGAAAAAAATTTATTATTGTCTATCTCATATTTATTGCAATGATTTTTGCCATTAAGAGCCTAGGACTTTTTACAAAAGAATTTAGTTTCTTTGCAGAAAAACCCTTTGCCACACTTTTTCTAATAGCTATCCTATTACACTATGTCTTATACGTAATAAGTAGTGAAGGAATGATAATTGACAAGAGCAAACCCTATTTACTATGTGTGGGTGTATCAAGAGCTGACATAATAAATGTAAAGTTCTTGAAGGTATTAAGTATATTTATAATAGATTCACTTTTAATGACTTACATCTTGCAAAATGTTGAAATAAATGGTCTTGAATTTAAGGTTGGACTTTTCGTTATATTGTATGTGATGGCATACTACCTTATAGGTATCCCCATCTATCTTTACTTTGGACAAACAAGTGGAATGGGCACAATCTTTACATTATCGCCAGCTCTACTTCCCTTGCTTGACAAAATTGGAAAAAATCCAGCAGGATTTTTCTTAGGCATAATAAAAAATACAAGCTCCCTTAAATTAAGTTTCTTCTTAATCATCTTTGTCGTAGCAATTTATATCATCGCTCGAATAATAGGAGAGAGAAAAGATTATTAATAAAGAAAGACTTTTGAAGCCCCACTTCAAGAGTCTTTTTTTATTACTTAAAATTAAATAAAAGAAAATAAAAAAAATATTATCATCACACTTTCATTTGTCTTGCAATGTGATAGAATAAAAAATGTATTTTATATGAGGAGGAAAAAATGGAAACAAATTCAAGTTTTTTAGAAAGAACATTTTCTCTTAATGAGAGAAAGACTAATGCCAAGACAGAGTTTTTGGCAGGGCTTACAACTTTTATGACAATGTCATATATCCTTGTTGTAAATCCAAATATGTTATCTGAAACTGGAATGGACAAGGGTGGAGTTTTCACTGCGACTATTATTTCGTCAATCATTGCAATGATCTTTATGGGATTGTATGCAAACTTGCCCTTTGCACTTTCAGCAGGAATGGGACTTAATGCTTTCTTCACTTACACAGTTGTATTAAGCATGGGTCACGATTGGTCCTACGCCTTAACGGCAGTATTCGTAGAAGGTGTCATCTTTATAGTGATGAGCTTCTTCAACATTCGTGAAGCAATATTTACTTCAATACCGATGTCACTTAAGAACGCAGTATCTGTTGGTATAGGCTTATTTATAACCCTAGTTGGACTTACATCAGCAGGAATTATTGTAAATAATGATGCAACTCTAATTTCTCTTGGAGAAATTGCATCAAGACCATCCTTTGTATTCATAGTATCACTAATGGTTATGGCATTTCTTACTGCAAAAAAAGTCAAGGGAGCACTTTTATATGGAATTATAACAGGAACTGTACTTGCTCTTATCTTGGGAGTTAGTCACTTGCCTGATGGAATGTTATTTTCACTTCCACCATCACTTAGCCCTGTTGCCTTTAAACTTCACTGGGGGGACATCTTCACTTTTGATATGTTCTCTGTTATGTTTACATTCTTATTCGTAGACTTATTTGACACAGTGGGAACTCTTACTGGAGTTGCAACTAAGGCAGACCTAATTGATGAAGATGGAAACCTACCAGGAGTTGGTCGTGCACTCTTATCTGATGCCATTGGTACAGTTGTTGGTGCCCTACTAGGTACATCTACTGTTACAACTTTTGTTGAATCAGCATCAGGTGTTGCAGACGGAGGAAGAACTGGACTTACAACTATATCATGTGCCTTCTTCTTCTTTATATCACTATTTTTATTCCCAATTTTTTCAATTGTGCCAGCACAAGCAACATCAGCTGCTCTTGTAATGGTAGGACTTTTTATGATTAGTCCAATTAATCAAATAAAATTAGATGACTACACAGAATCAGTTCCAGCCTTTTTGACAATGGTGACAATGCCCTTTGCATATTCAATTGCAGAAGGTATTTCTGTTGGAATGATCTCTTATGTAATTTTAAAAGTAGCAACAGGACGTGGAAAAGAAGTTTCACCTGTTATGTACCTATTGGCTCTTATCTTTACAATAAGATACCTAAGACCAATTCTACCTTTATAAGAAATTTATAGTAAATTTTTAGGACTTCAAAAATTATTTTGGAGTCCTATTTTTTTTATGAGTGATTTTTAATTTGTAAGTGATAAATTTTTATGAAGTTATAATTTTTTATGAAGTCGCAATTATTTATAAAGTCGTAATTATTTATGTAGCTTTAAATTTTTTTGAAGTCGTAAATATTTATTAAGTCATAAATTTTTACAAAGTTCTATGAAAATAATTTTTTATGAAAGCTTTTTAGTAAAAATTTATTTTTTATTTAGGATGACCTCCTTACATTAAAAAAAGCCGAGTTTATTGAATTGTTAAAGCCCCTTTAGTATAATTATAAATATATTAAGGGGGCATTCTAATGAAAAAAATGTTTTTATACATTCTTATGGCTTTTACTCTTTTTGTAAATGTTTTTGCCGCTGAAGACATTCAAGTTGTCCTAGAACAACCTGGTTTATCTCAGGCAAAGAGTGGAGACAGCCTAAAGTATAATTTAATTGTAAATTTGCCAAGAGATTACAAGGAGAAGTATTCATCTTTTTCTGTGACTCTTTTGTTGGATAAGGCACTTGAGGTCAAGGAAACAAAGTTAATTGATGAGAAGGAAGTAACTGGTAAGCTAGATATTAGGGAAACTTCTATTAAGGGCAAGGAACAAAGCATCGTCACAATCAATGCTAACGACTTATCTGTTATAAAGGGCGACAGACTAAACCTAGAAATTAGCACTAGGGTAAAGAATGATGTTGGATCAAGCTCCAACTTGAAAAACTCCTTTGTCCTATCCTATGTAGATAAGGAAGGGGACACTAAGAGTGACCAAAAAAATCTTGAGTCCTCAACAAAAACTCAAAATGGAGTTTTGATTATCAAGGACCTTTACGATGGGGCAAGTGAAATTCAAGGTACAACAGAAAAAAATGCTGATTTAAGACTTGCTATTGATAAAAAACTTGTGGCAACTACTAAGGCAGATGAAAAGGGGAACTTTAGATTCCAAGGGCTTGACTTAAAAGAAGGATCTTTTCTCAGAATAGTTGCAAGGACAAAGGACAAGGAAGCAAGCCTTGACTATTTGGTAAAGGCCAAGCTTGAGGCAAAAAAATCAACAGAACTTGTAAATGAAAATAACGTTGAACTAGAAACTTATAGCACAATAAAAACTCTTGAAAAGTTAACTGACTATGTTGACTTTGCGAAAAATCTTTCCACTGCCAAGGCAGGTATCCAAAATGAAAGAAGACTTCGTGCAGCCATTGCCTCAGCTGAATATGTTGTAGTAAAAAGCGAAGTTTCAACTGATGAAGTAAATAAGTCTCTTGAGGAGCTTCAAAAGTCCATAAGTCTTGTTAGACTCCCATATATGTCAGGTATATCAAGTGATAAATTCGCTCCAAACGAAAAAATAACTAGGGCAGAGGCTGCTTCAGTTTTAAAGAGGTTGATTAATGACAAGGCCAAGGCCAATGGAGAGACTAACTTTAGTGACTTGAAGGAGGGCCAATGGTTCTATGACAATATTGTCTTTATAGAAAGGCAGGGCCTAATAGCTGGTTATGAAGATGGAACTTTTAGACCAAATGAGCCAATGACTAGGGCACAGTTTGCAAGTATGATGGCAAATTATTTAAAATTGAATGTGGGCAACCACCCAATTGATTTCAAGGACGTAAAGGGAAATTATTGGGCAAGTGATGCTATAAATGCCTTGTCAAGTAATGGAATTATGGTTGGAAAGTCAAAAAATGAATTCAAACCAAATGACAAGATTACAAGGGCAGAAGCTGCCACAATTTTCAACAAGATTTTGTATAGGAAGATCAACAAGTCTTTCTTAGATAAATATTCAAGCAACCCCTTTAAGGACCTAAACAGGGACCACTGGGCATATTATCAAGTTATAGAAATTACAGCAAAGTAAACAGAAAGGAATAAAAAATGTCAGATATTAAATTAAGATTTGCACCATCACCAACAGGTTACCTTCACATTGGAGGTTTGAGAACAGCTCTTTACAATTACTTATTCGCAAAGAAAAATGGCGGCAAATTTGTCTTGAGAATCGAAGATACAGATAGGACAAGATATGTTGAAGGTGCCATAGAAAACCTAATTGAATCTCTTGAATGGGCAGGCATAACTCATGACGAAGGTGTTATTGTTAAGGACGGCAAGCTAACAGAAGTTGGCGACTGTGGACCTTACATCCAATCAGAAAGATTAGACATCTACAAAAAATATGTTGATAAATTAATTGAAGATGGCCACGCTTACTACTGCTTCTGTTCTAAGGACAGACTAGATAATCTTAGGGAAGAACAAAGAATTAAGGGAAAGGTACCTAAGTATGATGGACTTTGCCGTGGAATTCCTCTTGAAGAAGCTAAGAAAAGAGTTGCAGCTGGAGAAGACTATGTTGTAAGACTTAAACTTCCAAAGAACAAGGACATAACTTTTAATGATGCAGTTCGTGGAAAAGTTACAATTAACACTGATGAAATTGATGACCAAGTCCTAATGAAGTCAGATGGTTTTCCAACTTACCACATGGCTGTAATTGTTGACGACCACCTAATGGGTATCACTCACATTGTTAGAGGGGAAGAATGGCTTCCATCAACTCCAAAGCACGTTTATCTTTATGAATGTCTTGGCTGGGAAGCGCCAGAATTTGTTCACCTTCCAACAGTTTTAAATAAGGACAGAAAAAAACTTTCTAAGAGACAAGGAGATGTTTCAGTAGAAGACTTCAAGAAGAGGGGCTACCTACCAGAAGGTATTGTAAACTATCTTGCACTTGTTGGTTGGTCTCCAGAAGATGGAGAAGAAATCATGTCCCTAGATGAGCTAGTAGAAAAATTCTCCTTTGACAGGGTAGGAAAGTCTGGCGGAATCTTTGACACTGACAAGTTAAACTGGGTTAACTCTCACTACATGAAGTCCTACGACTTAGAAAAACTTGCTGAACTTGCTATACCATTTGTAACTGAGTCAGGTCTACTAAGTGAAGAAGAAATTAGAAACAACTTTGAATGGTACAAGATCTTAATTGATACAGTTAGAGAAGCTTGTGACAAGTTAGAAGACATTCCAGAACACATAAAGTTCTTATTTGGCGACATAGAAATCACAGAAGATGCCGCAAAAGAAGAATTAGCACAAGAACACGTGCCAGGACTTCTTGATTCCTTTATAAAGATTGTAAAGGCACACGATGAAATTGACATGGAAACTGCCAAGGGACTTATGAAGGAAGTTCAAAAAGATTCTGGAGTAAAGGGCAAGCAACTTTACATGCCAGTAAGAGCAGCAATCTCTGGAAATGTTCACGGACCAGAAATGCAAAATATCCTTTACCTCTTAGGCAAGGACAAGCTAATTGAAAGAGCAGAAAAAATTAAAAATTCACTTTAATTAAAAAAATTGGACTAGTCATAGAGATTAGTCCTTTTTGTTTAAAGATTGAGACCTAAATTTTTCTAAAAAATAATTTTTAATGATAGATATTTTTTTATTTTATAAACTATAATATTATTACAAGTATTTTTTAGGTGGGGGATATAGTTGACAACAAATATAAAAAAATTTTTGAAGGTAATCTTTTGGCAGTATCCTAAAAAATCTAATATAATTTATAGGATTTTAATTCATGCCTTTATAATATTTTTAAGCTTGGGTTGGGCTTATATTTTTATTGATAATATAAATATTACTTTTATTAAAGTTTGTCTTATTATCTATACTTATCTCAGTTTTCTATCTTTTTTACCCAGCCTTCTTATTGTTGGAAGTCTAGATGAGAAAAGTGGAAAGTCTTTATTTATTGTATATATATTATCTTCTTACATCTTGGCCTTTATCAGCTTATTTATTTTAATCTACTTAATAAAAAAGGACTTAGTTTAATTTAAAATTAATAATCTTGTTTTAATTTATAATGACTTAAGGCAAATAAAAAGAGGACTGAAAATAAATCAGTCCTCTAAATTTTTATAAACTTGTTAAAAATTAAAGTTATTTTAAAAGTCCAAATTCATAGTCCCTGTCTCTGAAGTATTTTATAACTTCTGATAGGGAGTCGGCTGTTAGTTGTTTGTTTATTGCGTCGTGAGAAAGTACGACGGCAATTTTTGTGTTCTTGTTTTCGTTTAAGCTCTTGTCAAGATATTCGATTTGACCTTGGATTGTTGTTGGTCTCACAGATTTTTTCTCTGCATCACCAACAAGGCAGTTCCAGTCAATCCAATTTATATCTTTTGATGCTAGATATGAATCGCAAGCTTCAATATTGTTCCATGACATTTCGCCACCTGGATACCTAAAGACCTTTGAATGAAAATCATCGCCTAAAATATTTTTAAGTCTTTCATTAGTCTTTTCTATTTCATCATAAACTCTTTCCACATTTACAGTTCTTCCTGGGTAGAGGTAGTCGTAGTCGTGGGTGAAGGAGTGAGTACCAATGGCGTTACCATTTGCTAGAATTTCTCTTATACGTCCTGCAGTTTTGTCACCAATAGACTTGCCGACAAGGAAGAAAGTTGCACGAGCATTTTCCTTCTTTAAGGTATCTAGAACTTGTGGAGTGATTTCATTATTTGGTCCATCGTCAAAGGTCAAGAATACAATTTTCTTTTTGCCCTTGTAGTTTTGGTGGACTGTGAAGTCACGAATTTTTTTTGCGTCATAGGCATACTTGTCAACCTTCTTTAGGTGGTTGGATCCCTTGACTATGAATTCATCTTCCATTTGACCTAGTTTGTCCAAGACAACATTAGAGATGTATTCTTTTTCATAAAAGATTGGTCTTGGCCTGTCCTTATAAATTTCATTTGTGTAGTACCACATTAGGGCAGGTGAAACTTCTGTGTCTTTTGAGTTTTTTATTCCAGAAAAGATTTTTGAAAATATAAAAATAAGTATTAAGACAAAAATTGAAATTGAAATAGTTTGTCTTATTCTCTTCTTTCGTCTAGCCCTTTGTCTTCTTAATCTTTTTCTTCTATCGTAGTTTGTTTGGGTCATAAAAAACCTCCCAGTGATAATATACATCAGTGGGAGGTAAGATGCAATTACAAAAGAATTACAATTACTTCATTGAGTTATAGATTAAATATAGAACTTCTTCGAGGGTCATTTCCTTATTGGGGTCTATGTCGCCATTAATATAGGCGAAGCCCTTGGCGATTATATAATAAGATTCATAATCGCCTAAAGACTTTTGATTTTTAAAGATGTCCTCTTTAAAAATTCCCTTGGCTTTTGTAAATCTTTCAAGATTATTTTTTGTAACAAGAGTCTTTACTACATCTTTTTCTAAAATATTTTTGCCCTTTAATTTTTCAAGGTCAAGTCCAAAATTATCAATGTAGGAGGAGTTCATTCTGTTAGGAGCATTTAAAAGTTTAACAAAGTCTTGATAGTTAATCTTGTCTGAAAGTTTTCTTCCAATTAAACCAATGCCCAAATCCTTTAGGTAAAGAATTGCTTCCTTGTCCCTTGCCTTGTTAAGGTCAGAGTAAGATATTTGTTCCTTAAAGTTAATAATCTCTCCATTGTAATCTCTTAATATTTTATCTTGACCAATGACTGGGGCGAAGTCCCTTATGTTGCCGTAGAAAAGTTTAGGTCCCTTGTTAGTCATTACATACTTTAGTCCAAAGTTTTTAGAGGATAAGAAGATCTTGTTGGCTTCTTCTTGAGTCAAGCTATTGTCACTTGCCTTAGAGAAATCAATTTTTGTTGAAGTCCTTTCATAAGATGAAATTTTTTTATTTTGGTCTACAAAAATTTTCACACCTTCCTTTAGGACAGGGAGTTTGTTTACATATCTTGGTATAGTAACAGAAGTTCCCATCTTAGAAGAGTCAATTGAAATCTTATCTAAGTTAAGCTCTTTCTTGTCTCCGTATTTTTCTAAGAAGCCTAGGGCAAGCTTTTTAGCATCTGCTTCTTTAAGCTTGTTGTTGTAAACTTTTTTGTCAGTCCAAAGGTCTAGGGAAATAAGATTTAAGTTCCTAGCATTTAGTGTGAGTCTGCCATAATTTTTATCTTTCTCTAGGCTTATATTGTAGTAGAAATTTTCCTTGTCAGAGTTTAAAGAGATTGATGTAACTTGGTAGCCATCACCAGCAATTTCATAGGCTTTTTTCTTAGCTTGTGATTTTTTACTTAAGTCCTTTAGACCCTCAATCTTTTTAATTTCCACATCGGTTAGACCTTCAGCATTAGCAGCTTTATCCATCTCATAGGGCATAAGTCCCAAATTATTATTTTTTACAAGCTTACCATCTTCTGCATCTATATCAAAAATTTCTGAGTGGTAGACCTTGGCTACGGACTTGCCATCATTGGAAATCTTGTAGGAAAGCCTAAGTGGAAACTTTTCTCTAAATATTTTTTCTGCTTTTTCTTGACTTAGCTTGGCCTTGTTCTTAAAGTCCTTGTCACTTAAGAAGGAAGTAGTAGGACCGAAGTCGGAGTTGATTTCCATATTTCCAATTTCTTTAGAAGTAAGGGAGATGTTTACATAAAGAGAGTCTGACGCAAGTGGTATTCCATGTATTAACCTCTCATATAAAAAGTTTAATTCCTTTCCATCATCTAAGAATGAAAAATCTCTTAATTTATATTTTTTGTCGAAGTCAGGAATAAGCTTTGCTAACTTTTCTTCTACAATTTTTTGTGCCTGGTCTTTTGAAATCTTTTTAGAATTTTTATTGTCATCTTGATCCTTGCTCCACTTTGAATAGGAATAGAAGTCGCCATCACTTGTGTAGGCAACTTGTAAGTTTCCTAAGTTTTCATCAGACCATTGGTAGGAGTCAATAGTTTTATTCTTTGCTTTATTATTTAAGTAAGTAGAACCTGAGTCAGAATTAATAGGATCCTTAATCAAATTAAAATCTTCATAGGCCTCTGTGATATTAAACAATTCTTTTATCTCTTTAACTTTTTCCTTTTCCTTCTTTGTTATGTCAACTGTCACTGCCTCATCAGTAGGAGTGTAATTTGTCATTTCAACTGAAGCCACAACTGGTCCCACGAGAAGGGCTAGGGAGAGTGCATAAATTATTTTCTTTTTCATATTTTTCTCCTTTGTAAATCGTTAAAGTATTTATGTAAAAAAAGAAGAGGCTCTGCCTCTTCAAAATTAAGCTTTAGATTAAGCGTCTGCTTCTTCTTTGCTATCTTCATTAAGAGCAGCTACAAGCATATTAGGATCTATACCATGAACCATTGCTGCTTCTTCAAGACTTTCCATTTGAGAAGATGGGCACATAATGCATCCCATTCCAAAACTCATTAGAGTACCAATTGATTCTGGTTTTTCTGAAAGAATTTGTCCGATTAACATTTCTTTTTTAATTTTCATTTACTAACACCTCCCTGATTAATATACCCAAAATTATTTATACTTAAAAGATGAGTACTTAACAAAATGGTCCTTGCTTTTTGTTCCAAGGCTAATTTCAAATTCACTTGTGGAGTCGAAGCCCTTTGATGTTAAAGTTTTTGCAACTTCAAATCCCTTCTCATAAGGGAAGACTTCCGACTTATCTCCTTGCTCAATCTTTATATAAGGAGTGTACACTAGCTTGCCATGGTACTTAGCAGAAGTTGGTAGGACTTCAACAATATTTTCTGACTTAACATAGGTTGACTCTCCACTTAGCTTGCCTTCTTCAGATGTTGCAAGTACTTCGTTCTTTATATTAGCAAGAAATTTTGAAATGTCAAGAAGAGGGTCCTTTAAAATGTCTAAGCTCTTTTCTTCGTAGTCAGTTACGTAGTCAACAATTTTTACATTGACTTGGTTGTTGACAAGAGAGCGACCAGGAATTGATTTTGAATCAATTTGGACAGAATTATTTTTTTCGTCGAAGTTAACACTGAAACCAATTGTCTTACCAAGTTGCCTCAATTGAAAATAATTATAGCCGTCAATTGTGTACACGCTAAAAGAATGTCTAACTCCATTTACAAAGACCTTGTGAGTTGAACTTTTTACTTCACTGTCGCTGTCCTTTAAAGGTACAAGATCATTTTCAGTTTTCTTGTAGTCAGACTTGCTAGTGATGATGACAGCTTTTCTGTCGTTGTCGTAAGATACATTAAACTCAGCGTCCTTTTCATCAAGAAGAGCTGCAATGTCTCTTAACTTAAAGTAGTTGTTGTCGGCAATGTTGTAGCCCTTAACACCTGTGTCCTTTCCATCGACTAAGACGCTTTGACTAGAAACTTTTGCACTAGCAAATACATTTGTAATTAAAACTAGGGATGTAAGCCCTATAGAAATTATTTTTTTCATAACACGACCTCCTAGGTCTATTGTATTTTAAAAGATTGCCCTCGACAAGACCAAATATTTAACCTATAATTTAATAAGGTGATTTTATGAGTAACTTACTTATGGGTTTTAATATTGTATCGCCCGTGTTTATAGTTTTGCTACTGGGATACTTTGCAAAACAAAAAGGATACATTGACAACAACTTCGTAGACAAGGGAACCTGGATAGTCTTTTACATGGCCTTGCCCTTTAAATTATTTTACGACATAAAGAATGCAAGGATTGAATCCCTTCATCCAAAATATGTTGCCTACATCTTATTGGGAATTATTTTTATAATTTTTATTTCTCTTATAATAGGAAAGACTTTGAGGATTAAAGACAAGAGAAAATTATCTGCCTTTATTCACTGTGCCTACAGGTCAAACTTTGTCTATGTTGGCTTTCCAATCCTAGACATAATTTATAATGGTGCTCCTTCAATGGAACACATGATAGTAATAATTGCCTTTGGTCTTACTCTTTATAACATAGCTGCTATTGTAATCTTGACTTATTATTCTGAGGTAGAAGATAAATCAATTTCTGTTGCTAATATTCTTATAAAGATAATAAAGAACCCAATGATTGCTGGTGTAGTCTTTGGTTCAATTTTTAACTTTTTAAACATACCAGTTTATCAAGGAATTGATAAGGCAATAGAAATGGTGGCAAAGATTTCAACACCAATGTCACTTATATTAATTGGGGCAAGTCTAAACTTTGAATCATCAAAGGATGATTTCAAGTTTATGTTTATCTCAGCCTTTATCAAGACAGTTTTAGCTCCACTTATGCTTATACCAATAGGAGTTAAGCTTGGCTTTACAAATATGGAGCTTGGAATAGCCTATATATTTTGGGCAACTCCTTGCGCAGCCAACTGCTTTATCTTTACAAAGCAAATGAAGTCCGATTATGAATTTGCCTCAAAGGTAATCACTCTTTCTTTTATCATGAGTATTATTACCTACCCAGTGGGCATATCCATAATGAACTATTTTAACTTCTTGCACTAAAAAAATTTAAGTGCTATAATCAAAACTACAAAATATAAATAATACCTTATTGAGAGTGGTGGAGTGAATGGGCACTTTGAAACCCGGCAACCTAGTTGGTGCTAAATCCCACAGATTTTTATCTGGAAGATGAGGTTTAATGGTCCTCACTTTTTGCGTGGGGATTTTTTTATGGATTAAAATTTTATGTGACTTTATAAATTTGACCAAATAGAAAAGAGAAAATAAATTCATACATTAAATCAAGGTATTTAAAATGGAGGAAAGAAATAAAATGAAAAAATGGCAATTTAGTTCAGAGTCCGTTACAGAAGGACATCCTGATAAAGTTTGCGACCAAATATCAGATGCCATCTTAGATAAGATTTTGGCAGAAGATAAAAATGCGAGAGTGGCATGTGAAACTATGGCATCCACAGGAATGATAGTTATAACTGGAGAAATCTCAACAGAAATTTATGTGGACTTCGAAAAAACTGCAAGAGAAGTCCTAGAAGATATTGGATACAACAGGGCAAAGTTTGGTTTCGATGGAAGAACTTGTGCAGTCCTTTCTGCAATCAAGGAACAATCTTCTGACATAGCCATGGGTGTTGACAGGTTTAAGGAAGAAGGAGTAGACGAACTTGACTCCTTTGGAGCAGGAGACCAAGGTATTATGTTTGGATTTGCCTGCAACGAAACTGAAGAGTTAATGCCACTTCCAATTTCACTTGCCCACAAGTTATCAAGAAGATTAACTGAAGTAAGAAAGAATGGTACACTTGACTACCTAAGACCAGATGGCAAGACTCAAGTTACAGTTGAGTATGAAGAAGACAAGCCAGTAAGACTTAAAAATATTGTAGTATCATCCCAACACGCTCCAGATGTAGCTATGGAACAAATTAGGGAAGACATAATTAGAGAGGTAGTTGAAAAAGTTGTGCCAAAAGAATTCATTGACAAAGACACAGAATTTTTCATTAACCCAACTGGTAGATTTGTTATTGGTGGACCAATGGCTGACGCAGGACTTACTGGCAGAAAAATAATTGTTGATACCTACGGTGGATTTGGAAGACATGGCGGTGGAGCTTTTTCAGGAAAGGATCCAACAAAGGTTGACAGGTCAGGTGCCTACTACGCAAGGTACATTGCAAAAAATTTAGTGGCAGCAGGACTTGCAGATAAAGTTGAAATTGGACTTGCTTATGCAATTGGTATTGCAAGACCAACTTCAGTTTATGTAGAAACTTTTGGCACTGGTAAACTATCTCATGAAGAAATCGAAAAAATTATTATGGAAAACTTCGACATGAGACCAGCTGCAATTATTCGTGACCTAGACCTATTGAGACCAATCTACAGACAAACTGCATCCTATGGTCACTTTGGTAGAAACGACCTAGATCTTCCTTGGGAAAGGACAGATAGGGTAGAAGACCTTAAGAAGTATCTAAAGTAAGACTGCGTTAAAAATTAAATTTCGGGTAAGATAGGATTAGCTGTTAAAAAATACTAACTTAGTATGCTATAATTAAAGAGCAAATTTATTTTTAGAGTCGAGAAGAGGATGGTTATGAAGAAAACTTTTAATTATTTTAGAGCGAACCCATGTGGAAATATAACAGGCTTTGTTGTTGCTCCTGTTTATCCAGGCTATAGAAAAGCCTACACAGACTGCATTATTGAACAAATAGATAAAGATGTAGAACAAGTTGGATTTATTTCTCCAGCTTATGAAGGTGCACCCCTTAGGATGGATATGATGGGTGGAGAATTTTGTGCCAACGCAACAAGAGCTTATGGACTTTACTCTGCAGGCTTCTACGACACCGATGGACTTGTTGATATTGAAGTTTATGTAAGCGGTCATAAAGGAACAACTGATGTAATTGCAGATGTTAAAAATCAAAAGGCCTATGTTGCCCTTGATGGTCCTATTGAAAGAGAAAACTTGACAATAGATGGCAAGGACTGCACACTTATTAAACTTCACGGGATTAGTCACTTAATTGTTGAAGGAGAAGAAGACAGAGACTTTGTAGATAAGGCTCTTGAAGTCCTTAAAAAAGATCACAAGGACGAAGCCTATGGAGTTCTTTTCTTCAACAAGGAAAAGCTTGAAATGATTCCTTACGTTTATGTAGAAGGTTCTGAAACTTTATTTAGAGAAAGCTCTTGTGGATCAGGTACTGTAGCTGTAGTTAATTATCTTGAAAGTGACATTGAAAAGCTTGATGAAGACTACAAGATTGCAATAAAAAACCCAGCAGGAGAACTTGAAGTCTTTGTTTATGAATTTGAAGATGGAAAGAAATTCTGCGTTGGTGGCAAGGTTGAACTTTCTGAAGTAGAAAAGAAATCTATTGAAATCCCACAAGACGTTGCCCTAGCAGTTATAGCTGAGCACGATAAGATTGTTGAAGAGCACAAAAAGAAAATGGCTGAAGAAGAAAATAAAGAGCCAGTTGACGAAAACGACTTAACTGATGAAGAACTTAAAATAATGAGAGAAAAATTTGGATTTGATTAATCCTTATGAGGAGGGGGCAACCCCTTCTTTTTTTGTAAAGTTTAAAGATACAAAATTTGAAAAACTTGAAGTCTTTGAAAGATAATTTTTTTATTATTAGTTAGCTTAAAATATTTTTCTACAAGATAGGCTAAAGTAAAAAATTATTTCCACTTGCAAAGCAAAGAGACAATAAAAAATTTTTTATAAACACTCAGACTTTATGTGTATAATGTTATCAGGTGATTTGAATGATAAATGTTGTTGGACTTGGATCCACTTCTTCAAGAGACCTTACCCTTGAAGCAGTAAAAATTATGAAAAATGGGAATAAAAATTTTTTGAGGACTGACAGGCATGAAGCCCTTTCTTTTTTTGAAGAAAATAAAATAGCTTACCAGTCCTTTGACTACTTGTACGATGAAATGGAAAGCTTCGATCAAGTTTATAATAAAATTGTAGAAATATTAATAGAAGAATCTAAGAAGGAAGATATAAATTATTTTGTCCCAGGTACTCCCCTAGTTGCAGAAAAAACTGTAAAGCTTTTAATCGATAAGAAGGAAGACATAAATATTGTAAATGGAATTTCTTTTATTGAACCAGTTCTTGCAGGAGTTGGACGAGATGCTGTTGATGGACTTCTGTTTTTGGATTCAGATGCAAAGAAGTTTGACTTCGACACAAGACGTGACACACTGATAACTCAAGTTTATAATAAGAGGATTGCATCAGACCTATCACTTCTTCTCCAAGAAGTATACAAAGAAGAGGACATGGCTTATGTAATTACCAACGCAGGTCTTGATGATGAGATTGTGAGAAAGGTCGAGATTTATAAACTTCCAAGACTTGATGACTACAACCATCAATCCTGCATCTACATCCCAAGGACAAGTGGCAAAAACTTCCAAATAATTATGGACCAGCTAGAAAATATTTTAGAAGACAAGGACCTTTACTTAGATGATGAAAATTTTGATAGAATTAAAAATCTATTAATGGAAAAATCTAAGGAGATTTCCATGGACTATGAAGATGAAATTGACACCTTAATCCTGTCTTTATTGATGCTTTTCTTAAAGGAGAGAGAGGGTTTAGTGGATTTTCGTGAAATATTTGATGAAATCTATAAAAAATTGGATAAAATAGCGATTATTTTAAAATAAATGTAGAAAATAAAGCCAACTTAGGTTATAATTGTAACAGTCTTAGCAATAGAGCTCTAGTAGGTCTTACATATCAAAGACTTATAGGGTTTTGTAACTAAGGAAAGACTATAGAGAATTCTTCAAGGAGGATATAAAATGAACAAATCAGAATTAGTAGCAAGTATTGCTGAAAAATCAGGTCTTACTAAAAAAGACGCAGAACAAGCTTTAAACGGATTTATTTCTTCAGTTCAAGAAGCTCTTGCAGACGGAGAAAAAGTTCAATTAGTTGGATTTGGAACTTTCGAAGTAAGACAAAGAAAAGCTAGAGAAGGAAGAAACCCTAGAAATCCAGAAGAAGTTATTAAGATTCCTGCATCTAAAGCTCCAGTTTTCAGATCAGGTAAAGCTCTTAAAGAAGCTGTTAATAAGTAAGAAAAGAGAAGGCAAGGCCTTCTTTTTTTTATGCCCAAATCTAGTCTAAGTGTTGATATTTTCTTTTCTATTTGATATATATGGATAGAGAGCATTATAAGAGTAGATAAATTAAAAACCTAAGGCTTATAAAAAGAAGGACTTATGTTTCTTTAAACTAGGTGATAAAGTAGCATAAGGATTATTTTTAGTACAAAATAGTGGAAGAAGGTAAATTTTAATGCTTAGATATTTTTTAACTGATAAGTATACAATTTTATACTTTACACTACAAATCTTGAACCTTATAGCTATGTATAAAAGTTTAAAAAAAGGCTATAAAAAGACAGCGATAGCATTTATGTTTATTTTAATAATATTTAATTATCTTTACTTATCAATAAATTACGTAGTTAGGTGGTAAAATTAAAATACTTTAGTAAAGTTTAAACACTCGTATAGAACTAGATTTTTAAAAACAATGTTAAAGAAAAGCTATTTTCGGGCTTTACAATAGCTAATGCTGAAAAAGGGAAATTATGAATATATGGTTTAAAGAGAAATCTTAGACCATATATTTTTATGTCCAAATTTTGTCTAAGTATTGATATTTTCTTCTATATTTGATATATTCTTATTTGGAGAGGATTATGAGATTAGATAAATTTTTAAAAAACTCAAGACTTATAAAAAGAAGAACTCTAGCAAAGGAAGCTTGCGAAAAGGGGCTTGTTGAAATTAATGGCAAGCTTGCCAAGCCATCAGACTCTGTTAACATTGACGACATTATTTCGCTCCAACTTGGCGAGAGAAAAATCAGGGTCAAGGTTAAGGACATCTCTGATGTGAATTCCAAGAAGGATGCAGAGACTCTTTATGAGAGAATAGATTAATTGAGGCTTTTAATCTAATTGTATATAAGGTGGGAGAGACTTATGAAGTTAAAAAGAAGAAGGTTTCCCTTGGCTCTTGCCATTATAATTATAGGGTCTGTACTTTTTGGATCTGTAAAAATTGGCAAGTCAATAGCTCTAAGAAATCAAAAACTTGAGATTATTTCTGCCAACAATAGAGAAATTTCTAATTTAAAACTTGAAATAGATAATCTAAATTCTGAACTTAAAAATTCTTCCTCTACTGATTTTATTGAAAAGGTAGCAAGAGAAGATTTGGGAATGGTTAAACCAAGAGAAGTTATCTATGTTGATAAGAACAAGGATAAGACTACAAATACCGATAAGGATAATTAAAATAAAATTTAGGAGGAAGTTATGGATTTATCGCCAGGCGATATAGTTGAAGGTGTAGTTACTAAGGTTGCTAAATTTGGAGCCTTTGTAGATTTAAAAGATGGCAAGAGTGGTCTAGTACATATTTCTGAAATTGCAGATACTTTTGTTAAGGACATCAATAATCACATTTCAGAAGGTGATGAGGTTAAGGTCAAGGTTCTTAGCATTGACGAAAAGGGAAAGATTGCCCTTTCAATTAAGGATGCCATTGAAAAAAAGGAAGAGCCTAAGGATGAAAAAGTAGACCAAAGATTCGAAGACATCTTGAGCAAGTTCCTCAAGGAAAGCAATACAAAGCTTGACGAAGCTAGAGCAAGATACAATCAAAAGACAAAGAAGAAGAATTCTAGAAATTAGTAGTGGTAACTATCTTTTGATAGTTTGCCACTTTTTTTATTTTAATTTTTATTTTAACAATGGATAAGATATTTTACGAGAACTTAAAAAAACTAAATATTATAAAAAAATCTGACAAGCTAAGTCTTGGCGTATCTGGTGGAGCTGACTCTATGTATCTCTTTTATAATTTTATGGATTTAAAAGAAGATTGGGACCTTGATATAATAGTTTGCCACCTAAATCATGGCATAAGAGAGACTGCAAAGAGGGATGAAGAGTTTGTAAAAAAATCTTGCCAAGCTTATGGAATAAAATTCATAAGCAAGACAGTGAACATGGATGAATTTGCAAGAAAAGAAAAAATTTCATCAGAAGAGGCTGGAAGGATTTTAAGGTATGAATTCTTTAGAGAAAACTCCCAAGGCAGGAAGATTTTAACGGCCCATAATGCCAATGACAGGGTGGAGACACTTCTTTTTAATATTATGAGGGGAACAGGTCTAAAGGGTCTTTCAGGTATAAATCAAGTCAATAAAGACATCTATAGACCCCTCATAAATATTAAGAGGGAAGAGATCGAAGACTACCTTCATAAGAATAAGCTTCCATACTTTGATGATGAAACAAACTTTGAAGAAATTTACACTAGAAATAAAATTAGGCTTGGACTTATACCACAACTTAAAAAATTCAATCCAGACATAATCAATTCTCTTCTTAGACTTTCTGAGAATGCAGAAGAAGCTAATGACTTTATAGGAGAAATTCTAGAAGAAAATTATAATAATTGCCTGGGAGATAATTTTTTAATTCCATCTGAGATAATAAAATTAAAAAAGTTTATAGGTCAAGAAGTAATAAAAAAATACTTAGAAGAGAATTTTTATAGTGAAAATATTTTAAGTAGGTCCAACATACTTGCTATTTATGACTTATGCCTTGGCGACTCTGGAAGACAAATTGATCTTGGCAAAAATATTTCTGCTAGAAGGTCCTACGATAAGATTTATATAGAAGAAGTGATTGACCAAGAAGAAAAGACAAAGAAGGACTTAAGTCTTGGAAGAAACGTAACAGACTTTGGAGAAATTTTTATCGCAAGAGATGGGGAAGAAAGTCATGAGGATTCCTTTATAAAAGTAATAGACTATGATAAAATAAAGGGTAGTCTTAGCATTAGGAAGAGAGCCCCAGGGGATAGGTTTAAACCACTGGGTATGAAAAATAATAAAAAGCTAAAGGATTATTTTATTGATAGAAAAGTTGACAGGCTTTTAAGGGATGAAATAGGTCTTATATGTGATGACGAAAAAATCATCTACATACTTGGGATGGATATCTCAGAAGATGTTAAGATAGATAAAAACACAAAAAGCAAACTCGTTTTGGAGGTTAAGAATGTCAGACATTAAAGCAGTTCTTTATTCTGAAGAAGAAATCAGAGCAAAGGTTAAAGAGCTTGGTGAAAGAATAACAGAGGACTATAAGGATAAAAATTTATTCTTGCTTGGAATCTTAAAGGGATGTGTTCCCTTTATGGCAGATATTATGAGAAGTATTGACTTAGAGCTTGAATACGACTTTATGGATGTTTCTAGCTACCAAGGCACAAGGTCTATGGGTGAAGTTAGAATTCTAAAGGATATTTCAATTTCAATAGTTGACAAGGATATACTAATAGTAGAAGACATAATTGATACAGGTGTGACTCTTTCTTACTTGACTAAACTTTTGAAGTCAAGGGGAGCAAGGTCCATAGAAATTGTAACTATGCTTTCAAAGCCATCTAGGAGAAAGGTTGACCTACCTGTTAAATACAATGGATATGAAATAGATGACCACTTTGTAATTGGTTATGGAATGGACTACAACGAGAGATTCAGAGGACTTCCTTACATTGGAATACTAGATGAGTCTGTCTATTCTAATAGTGAGGAGTGATATTTTTGAATAAAAAATTTGGAGGAGCAGGATTTTATATTGTCCTGATTCTTGTGTTAATACTATCTATTAAGTTTTTTGGACCACCAGCAAATGTAGTAGAAGAAAAATCTTTTACAGAGTTTGTAACTGAACTTGAAAAGGACAATGTAAAGTCCGTAAGCTTGCAAAATGGAATTGACTCCATTGCCAGCGTAAAATTAAAAGATGGCGACACTTTTAAGACTATAATACCACAAGAGGCAGCAGATACTTTTTATAAGGACTACCTAAAGGAAAAATCTGATGCTGGTACCATTAATGTAGTTTCAAGTCCAACTAAGCAAACTTCTTTTCTTGTTGAGTGGATTCCAACTCTTCTTATGTTCGTCTTAATTGTTTTCTTCTGGTACAGGATGATGCAACAAACTGGTGGCGGAGGAAAGATGAGTTCCTTCGGCAAAAGCAAGGCAAAACTAATTAACAAAGAAGATGGCAAAAATTTAGTTAAGTTTAAGGATGTTGCAGGCTTAGAAGAAGAAAAGGAAGAACTGGAAGAAATTGTTGACTTCTTAAAAAATCCTAAGAAATTCATAGATATGGGAGCTAGAATTCCTAAGGGGGTCCTATTAGTAGGTCCTCCAGGAACTGGTAAAACTTATCTTTCAAAGGCTGTTGCTGGCGAAGCAGGAGTTCCTTTCTTTATAATGAGTGGATCTGACTTCGTAGAAATGTTTGTTGGTGTTGGTGCATCAAGAGTAAGAGACCTTTTTGAATCTGCAAAGAAAAACGCACCTTGTATTATTTTTATTGATGAAATTGATGCAGTGGGAAGGAAAAGAGGAGCAGGTCTTGGTGGAGGCCATGACGAAAGAGAACAAACTCTTAACCAACTTCTTGTTGAGATGGATGGTTTTGGAACTAACGAAGGTGTTATTGTTATGGCTGCAACAAATAGGGCAGACATACTTGACCCAGCAATCCTAAGACCAGGTAGATTTGACAGGACAGTTTATGTTGGGAAGCCAGACGTTCGTGCAAGAAAGGCAATACTTGAAATTCATTCTAGGGGCAAGAAGCTTGCTGATGACGTAAATTTTGAAGTAATTGCAAAGAGAACTCCAGGCTTTACTCCAGCAGATCTTGAAAACTTAATGAATGAATCAGCCCTACTTGCTGCAAGACGTAGCGAAAATGCAATCTCTATGGAAGATGTTGATGAAGCATCAATAAAGGTCCAAGCAGGTCCTGCAAAGAAATCTCGTGTTGTTTCAGAAAAGGAAAGAAAGCTAACAGCAGTTCACGAATCTGGTCACGCAATTGTATCAAGACTTCTTCCAGAAGAAGACTCAGTTCATATGATTACAATTATTCCAAGGGGAATGGCTGGTGGCTTTACTGCCTACCTACCTGAAGATGATGTTTCTTTTATGACAAAGAAGAAGATGGAAGCTTCCATTGTATCACTTCTTGGAGGAAGAGTTGCCGAGTCCCTTGTCCTTGATGACATTTCAACTGGTGCATCAAATGACATTGAGAGGGCTACAAAAATTGCTCGTGCTATGGTAACCCACTATGGAATGAGTGAAAAGCTTGGAACAATTAATTACGACTCATCAGAAAATGAAGTCTTTATAGGAAGAGACCTGGGACGTTCAAGAGATTATTCTGAAAGAACTGCAGCAGAAATAGATGATGAAGTTACAAGAATTATAAACGAGGCCTATGCAAAGTGTAAGCAACTTTTAAGTGATAACTTAGACAAGTTGCTCGCATTATCAGATGCCCTATTGGAAAAGGAAACAATTTACTCCAAGGACTTTGAAAAAATCTTCAATGGCGAAAAGCTTGATGAAGAATCTATTGACCTTGATGACACAATAAATGAAGATGACTTATCCGATGAAGCAAAAGAACTCATCCACAAGAATGATAAAGATGATAAGAAGGATGAAGTTGATAAGAAAAATTCAGAAGATAGTGAAAGTTTATAAACTCTTATAAAACAAAAAAGCTCCGAGAGGGGCTTTTTATTTTGCCAATTTTTAACAGCTATTACATTAGAGGGCTTGAATTATGTGTAATATATTTTAAATTTTAATATTATTGATTTGCTTAATCGATAAAATAATTAATTTAGACTCAAGTCATAAGTCTTAAGAAAGGTATTAAGAAGTAAAACTTGCTTATTAAAATAGTAATTTTGGAATTTAATTACATAATATGGACTATTAATATGACTCTTTAAATGTATTCAAGATGAATTAATGAGAAATAATAGAATACATATCAATTCAAATAATATTTTTTAAAGATGATTTGTGAATGAAAATATAATTAAAAATTAAAATTTCAAATAATATGTGTAGTATTAAAAACTTGCAACAAAAAAACTGGAGTCGTGCTCCAGTTTTTTAATCCTCATTATTAATAATTGACTTAGAAGATTTTTTCTTCTTTTTACTTGGCTTGTTGCTGTTGTTTTCGCTGTTTGATGATTTCTTTTTTCTCTTCTTCTTGTCGCCATTATTATTATCGTTGTTGTTGTTATTGTTATTATTATCGTCCTTCTTCTTATCTTCTCTCCTCTTTTCCTCAGAAGCTCTGTAGAAGCCGTATTTATTTGTGTAGTGAGGTTTAGTTCCGTCAGCAAAGATTTCTCTTCTACCACCTGAGTACTTAGTGTAGATACCTTCAGGTTCTTCGAACTTTTTGCTGTCAAGATCTTGGTGAACAGACCTCATAATTTGCTTCCATAGATAAGCTGATTGAGTTGATCCAAAGGCAAGCTTTTGATTTTTGTCGTTACCAATCCAAACTGAACAAGTGTAGTAAGGAGTGAAACCAACAAACCAAACGTCCTTCTTGTCACTTGTTGTACCAGTCTTGCCGGCAACTTCTTGACCTGGGAAGGAGGCGTTCCTACCTGTACCACGTCTTACAACATCCTTTAGCATATCTGTTAAGATGTAAGCATTTTGTGGAGTGGTAACTTCTCTCTCTTTAGGGTCAACTTGGTAAATTATATCACCAGTGTTTGATTCGATTTTTGTAATTACATAAGGGTTGGCGTACTTTCCTTCGTTGGAAATTGCAGTGAATGCACCAGCCATTTCAAAAGGACTTATTCCATAACTCATACCACCAAGTGTAAGAGGGGCATAATCTATGTCGTTCCATGTTGGGTTGTCCTTCTTTTCAACTATTGTAGAAACTCCAATTGATTTTAAAGTATCAACCATCTTACTAAGAGATTCTTCATCGTTATAGGCCTTAGAATAAGTTGAATTTTTATTTACTTTTGCATCCTTGTCGGCAGAAATATCTCTAGCAACTTGGTAGGCACCAACGTTTGATGATTGACGAAGGAGATTTCTTATAGTTGTCCAACCTTGGTAATAGTTGCCTGCGTTCTTAGGTGAGTGACCGAATAATTTTTCTGGCATCTTTTGGTCTAGGTAGACATCACCTGCAGTTGCTCCGTTGTTAAGAGCTGTTAAGTAAACTGAAATAGGCTTAATTGATGAACCAGGTTGTCTTGGAACAAGAGCTCTGTTTAAAAGTCTACCACCACTTACATTTCTACCGCCAACAAGGGCCTTAACTTCGTGAGTTTTTTGGTCGATGATGACAGATGCAACTTGTGGTTGGATAATTCCATTCTTGTCTGTGAAGCCACCATAATAATATTTTGGATTGGAAACAACTTCTTCAAGAGTCCTTTGCATTTTTATATCCATTGGAGTATAAATCTTTAGACCTCCATTAAAGAGTTTGTTTGTAGCTTCTTCCTTTGAGTATCCAGATTCTTTTAAGATTTTTATAGCATTCTTTTGAACAACGTCTGTATAGAAAGAAGAAATTCCACTTTCCTTACGAGAACCAATGTTGATTTCAATTTTTTCATTTAAAGCCTTGTCGTGATCTTCTTTAGTGATTAGTCCTTGAGCGAGCATCCTCTTTAATACAAGTCTTTGTCTTTCTTGTGAAGTTTCATTAAAGACAGCCTTAACAGGAACTAGCATGTCGTTTTGAATTTGAATTAAATCAAAGTTATCAATTTGTCCAAGTTCGTTTAAGTTCTTGGCAATTTTTATAATCCTGTCAGAGTTTGGCTCAGAGTTTTCATTTTTTGGAAGAAGAACAACTTCAATGTTGCCTAAGTCATCTGAGTCTTCTATCTCTTTTGTATTGTAAGGAGTGTACTTTTCTGGAAGGTTTGTTACACCAGCTATAAGGGCACACTCAGCAAGATCAAGCTCTGATACGTCTTTGTTAAAGAAAGTTTTTGCAGCAGCTTGGACTCCAACAGTCCCCTTGGAGAAGCCTGCAGAGTTTAAGTAAGCTTCAAGGATTTGTTCCTTAGAAAGTTTTTCTTCTATTTGATAAGAATAGTAAACGTCAGTTATTTTTCTCACTACACTTTTTGAGAAGGAAGTGTATAAGTTTTTGGCAAGTTGCATTGTTATAGTTGATGCACCTTGTTCAAAAGACCTAGTTTTTAAGTCGTGAACTATAGCACCAGCGACTCTCTTGTAGTCAACGCCGCTATGCTCAAAAAACCTTTCGTCTTCTATTGCCACTATGGCATTTACTAAGTTCTTAGGTATGTCCTCGTAGGGAACGAATTCGCTAAACTGATCAGAGATAAGTGATTCAATTAGCTTTCCATCACTTGAATAGATCCTAGAAGTTTCAGAAAGTTGTGATCTATATTCTGATGGATCTATCACAGGAGCTTTTTTAAAAATACCTAACACAATTGATGTGACAAGTGAGCCTAAAATAATAATTGCAGCCGCAACAATTAAGAGAAGTATTTTTATTACGCTTGAAAGTTTTATCATTCCACGAGGTTTATTGTTTTTATTGTCTTTCATAACAACCTCCTATTTTGTTATTATATCAGAATTCTTAGCATATAACTATAAATATAAATGAAAAAAACCTCGCCGCGAAGCGAGGTTCTTTTGAAGTTATTCTATTAATTATGAACTTAATTATTTGATTGCCTTTAAAATTCTTGGGGCAATAATAGCAGCTACTACTGCCTTTGCCATGTCAGGTATAATGAAAGGAATCATTCCAACAGAAAAAACTTTTGAAATGTCCATGGCATTACCCATGACAACATTTAAGATGTAGTACATGTATGGAAGTCCAATTGCATAGAAGATAACTTCTGCAAGAATTAAGACCACCATAATCTTTCCAAAGTTTTTTTCGCCGTGAGCAAACTTAGATATAAATGCAGCTCCAATTATAAAAGCAATTAAAAAACCAAAGCTTGGTTTTAATACAGATTGGACGCCACCATTGAAGCCTGCAAAAATTGGCACACCAATTAGGCCAAGTAGGACGTAAATAAAAACTGTAAGTCCTGCGTAAAAGGGTGTAAGTAAAAGTCCAGCCATAAATACAAAAAAGTTTTGTAGTGTAAAGGGAACTGGTCCGATGGGAATAGAAATAAAAGCTCCCACTGCTATAAGTGCTACTAAGAGTGCTATCTTTGTTGTGTCTTTTGTTTGTATTTTCATTTTTAACCTCCAAGGATATCTTACACAATGTTTACCTAAGTGTCAATAAGGTTAACCTAATTATTTACTGTAAAGCTTTATTTATCAATCTAAAGAAAATAATTAGTTGAAAGTGTTGGTCTTAAAATATATAATAAATACAATTTGTTAAATAGAGGTGTAAAAATGTTATTAGTAATAGATGTAGGAAATACTTCCATAACTTGGGGTGTCTTTAAGGGAGGAGAGCTGGTCAATGATTTTAGGACTTCCACTGTGAAGACTAGGACATCTGACGAGTATGGTCTTATCTTTATAAATACTCTTCTTCATGCCAACATAGATCCACAAGATATTGAAGATGTTATTATTTCTTCAGTTGTGCCAAACCTTATGCACACACTTCCTTCCATGATTATAAAATACTTTAACAAGAGCCCAATGGTCGTAAGCACAGACCTTGAACTTGGACTTAATATTAAATACGACAATCCAAAACAAGTTGGGGCAGATAGAATTGTAAATGCTGTTGGAGCTATAGAACTTTATGGCGAGCAATCAATTATAGTTGACATTGGAACTGCTATGACTTTTTGTGTTGTAGATAAAGAAAGAAATTATCTTGGTGGACTTATTATGCCGGGTATTGGGATTTCTGCTGAAGCTCTTTTTATGATGACATCAAAGCTTCCTAAGATAGAAATAATTGCTCCAAAAAAAGTTATTCAAGCTGATACAGTTGGTGCAATGCAAGCAGGACTTTATTACGGTTACACTGAAATGATTGATGGAATTGTTGCAAAGTTACTAAAGGAATTAAATTGGAAGGAAGAAGACACTAATATTATTTCAACTGGTGGCTTCTCCACAATGTTAACTAAGGATTCAAAATATAATTTTATTATTAACAAGTTTTTGACACTTGAAGGTTTAAAAATTATTTATGAAAAGAACAACAAACTTGAAGGAATAGATTGAGAGTGATTTTTTGTTAAAGATTTTAGCTCCCATGGCAGGCTATACAGACATAGCCTTTAGAGAAGTGGCTACTGAAAAGGGTGCAGACATAACTGTAACTGAAATGGTGTCGGCCATGGCACTTGTATATGAAAACAAAAAAACTATAGACCTCTTGGATATATCTCCCAAAGAAAAGAAAGTTGCAGTTCAAATTTTTGGCAGTGACCCAGATGTCATGGGTGAAGCCGCAAGAATTTTAAATGATTATGACTTTTCTTATGTAGATATAAATATGGGCTGTCCTGCACCAAAGATTGTAAAAAATAATTCAGGCTCCCATCTTCTAGGTGACCCATCACTGGTCTACGACATTGTAAAGTCTGTCGTAAAAAATTCTAACAAGCCCGTCACTGCAAAGGTCCGCAAGGGAATAGGTGGAAGGTCATCTATGAAAGCCATAAAAAATATTGAGGCTGCAGGTGCAAGCTTTGTCACAGTCCACGGAAGAACTAGAGAAGAATACTACACAGGCAAGGCTGACTGGGACTTCATAAAAGAAGTAAAGGAAAATGTAAAAATTCCTGTCATAGGAAATGGAGACGTTGATAGCCCAGAAGATGCCATAGAAAAAATAAATTACTCTAAGGTTGATGGACTAGCAATAGGTCGTGGCGCAATAGGCAATCCTTACATCTTTAATCAGATAGAAGAACTTATAAAGACTGGCGACTACTATAAGCCAAGCAATAAGGAAAAATTACTTTTAATGATTGACGAGCTTGAAAGAAAAATTTCTTACAAGGGAGAGAAGCTTGGCATACTTGAAATGAGAAAGGTCTATGCAGAATATTTTAAGGGAATGAAGGATTCCAAAGAAGTTAGGAACAAGCTAAACAACTTAAAGGACAAGGAAGAAATTTTAAAAACTATAAGTGACTATATAGAAAAAATTTAAATTTTTAAACTCTGTAAGCTTTGCAGAGTTTATTTTTTTTATAAATTTTAATAAAATTGATGAAAGTCTTATAGGCACTTAATCTTCTTGACATTTAGCAGCCTATAAATTATAATGGCTTAGATTAAAAGGTTTAGTGAAAGGCGGCTGACGCCTTATTTTTTATATAATTGAGGGAGAGAGAGTTTTGGAAAAAGATATATTTTTTACACCGGAAGGTTTAGAAAAAATCGAAAATGAAATTGAGTATTTAAAAACAGTTAGAAGAAAAGAAGTTTCTGAAAGAATTAAGGTAGCTCTTGGCTATGGAGACCTTTCTGAAAACTCTGAGTATGACGAAGCTAAAAACGAACAAGCACAAGTTGAAGAGAGAATCGCTAAGCTTGAAATGATGGTTCGTAATGCTAAAATCATAGATGAAAAAGATTTAAATACAGATGTTGTTAACATAGGATCCAACGTAAAAGTTAGAGAACTTGACACAATGGAAGAAGATGAGTACACAATTGTTGGTTCAGCAGAAGCAGACCCACTTGAAGGAAAAATTTCTAACGAATCACCAGTTGGTTCAAAACTTATTGGCAACCGTGTTGGCGATGTAGTTGAAGTTGAAGTTCCAGATGGAATTATCAAGTACGAAATTTGTGGAATAACTATTTAGGAGGCAGTTTGTGAAGAAAACAGAAGATGCAAATCTAAATGAAATGCTTTTGTTAAAGAGACAAAAGCTTGATGAATTAAAAAAGGAAGGCAAAGATCCCTTTGTCAACGAAACTTATGATGTAACTGCACACTCAGTTGAAATCAAAGAAGAATTCAACGAAGCAGATGAAAGGGAAGTTTCTATTGCTGGACGTATTATGAGCAAGAGACGTCACGGAAAAATTTGCTTCCTAGACCTTAGAGACTCTGAAGGCAACATCCAAGTTTTCGCAAGAAAGGATGTCCTTGAAGACAAGTATGAAGACGTTAAGGGCATAGACATTGGAGATATTGTCGGAGTTAAGGGAATTGTATTTAAGACAGAAGCTGGAGAAATCACAGTTCGTGCAACTGACATAACTCTACTTTCAAAGTCACTACAAATTCTTCCAGAAAAATTCCACGGACTTAAGGACCCAGACCTAAGATACAGACAAAGATATGTTGACTTAATTGTAAATCCTGAAGTTAAGGATGTATTTATTAAGAGAAATAAAATTATCAAGAAGATTAGAGAATTCTTAGACAACAAGGACTTCCTAGAAGTTGAAACACCAATCCTTGGTACTGTAGCAGGTGGAGCAAACGCAAGACCTTTCTACACTCACCACAACACTCTTGACATTGACATGCAACTTAGAATTGCCAATGAATTATTCCTAAAGAGACTAATTGTTGGTGGCTTCGACAAGGTTTATGAAATGGGCAAGATGTTTAGAAATGAAGGAATGGATACAAGACACAATCCTGAATTTACAAATATTGAACTTTACCAAGCCTATGTTGACTATGAAGAAATGATGAGAATAACTGAAGACCTATTTGAATATGTAGCTCTTGAAGTTCTTGGAACAGATACAATTAACTACCAAGGAACAGAAATTTGTCTAAAGGCTCCTTGGAAGAGAATCACAATGATAGACGCAGTTAAAAAATATGCTGACGTAGACTTTAATGAAATTGATACAGACGAAAAGGCAAGAGAAATTGCAAGAGAAAAGGGCATCGAAGTTCATGAAAAGGACACTTGGGGCAAGCTTCTTTCAGAAATGTTTGAAGAATTCTGTGAAGAGCACCTTGTTGAACCAACTTTTGTAATTGGTCACCCAGTAGATGTTTCTCCACTTGCAAAGAGAAATCCAAAAGACCCAAGACTTACACAAAGATTTGAAGCCTTTATTAACACTTGGGAATTTGCAAATGCCTTCTCAGAACTTAACGACCCAATAGATCAAAGACAAAGATTTGAAGCTCAAGTTGCAGAAAAGGCAGCAGGAGATGATGAAGCTCACCCAATGGATTCAGACTTCATCAACGCAATTGAAGTTGGTCTTCCTCCAACAGGTGGACTTGGAATTGGTGTTGACAGGATGATTGTTCTTCTAACAGACCAACCAAGCATTAGGGACGTATTACTATTCCCAACAATGAAACCACTTGGAGCTGAAGTTGCTGAAATAAAAGCTAACAAGGCTGCAGATGAAAAGGCAAGTGTAAAGATTGACATGTCAAAGGTAAAGGTTGAACCATTATTTGAAGATATGGTTGATTTTGATACCTTCTCAAAATCTGACTTTAGAGTTGTAAAAGTTAAGAACTGTGAAGAAGTTCCAAAGTCTAAAAAGCTTCTTAAGTTCACACTTGATGATGGATCAGGTCAAGACAGAACAATCCTTTCAGGCATCAAAAACTTTTATGAAGCAGAAGAATTAATTGGCAAGACTCTTGTTGCTATAACAAACCTTCCACCAAGAAAGATGATGGGAGTAGACTCTTGCGGCATGCTTCTTTCAGCAGTTTGCGACTATGATGGAGAAGAATTATTAAATCTTGTAATGCTAGAGGATAAAATCCCAGCAGGAGCAAAATTATATTAAAAGAACACGCTAATTATGAACTGACCCCCAAAAGTTGGACTTAAAAACC
>NZ_KQ960217.1:0-1199 GCF_001553125.1 Peptoniphilus sp. DNF00840 | reverse complement strand
ATGGCAAAAGCAAAATTTGAAAGAAATAAACCACACGTAAACATTGGAACAATTGGTCACGTTGACCACGGTAAGACAACACTAACAGCTGCAATCACACTTGTAATGAACAAGAGATACGGCGGAGGAGAATTCGTAGACTACGCACACATAGACAAGGCACCAGAAGAAAGAGAAAGAGGAATCACAATCTCAACATCACACGTAGAATACGAAACACCAAACAGACACTACGCACACGTAGACTGCCCAGGACACGCTGACTATGTAAAGAACATGATCACAGGAGCAGCACAAATGGACGGAGCAATCCTAGTAGTATCAGCAGCAGATGGACCAATGCCACAAACAAGAGAACACATCCTACTAGCTCGTCAAGTTGGTGTACCAAAGATAGTAGTATTCCTAAACAAAGAAGACCAAGTAGACGATCCAGAACTAATTGAATTAGTAGAAATGGAAGTAAGAGACCTACTAAGTGAATACGACTTTGATGGAGACAACACACCAATCGTAGTAGGATCAGCATTAAAAGCCCTAGAAGATCCAGAGGGAGAATGGGGAGACAAAATCGTAAAACTAATGGAAGAAGTAGACGAATACATTCCAACACCAGTAAGAGATACAGAACACCCATTCCTAATGCCAATCGAAGACGTATTCTCAATCACAGGAAGAGGAACAGTAGCAACAGGAAGAGTAGAACAAGGTGTAGTAAAAGTAGGAGACACAGTAGAACTAGTAGGCTTAACAGACGAAAGCAGACAAGTAGTAGTAACAGGTGTAGAAATGTTTAGAAAACAACTAGACCTAGCAGAAGCAGGAGACAACATAGGAGCCCTACTAAGAGGAGTACAAAGAGAAGAAATCCAAAGAGGACAAGTCCTAGCAGCACCAGGAACAATCAAACCACACACAAAATTTGAAGCAGAAGTATACGTACTAACAAAAGAAGAAGGTGGAAGACACACACCATTCTTTAACGGATACAGACCACAATTCTACTTCAGAACAACAGACGTAACAGGAGACATCCAACTAGCAGACGGAGTAGAAATGGTAATGCCAGGAGACAACTCAACATTTACAGTAACACTAATCACACCAATCGCAATGGACGAAGGATTAAGATTCGCTATTCGTGAAGGTGGAAGAACAGTAGCATCAGGAGTAGTATCAAAGATTCTTGACTAATCCTT
>NZ_KQ960216.1:0-10412 GCF_001553125.1 Peptoniphilus sp. DNF00840 | reverse complement strand
GGTTTGTTAGTCCAACTTTTGGGGGTCAGTTCATGGACCGAGGGTATTTTAATTGCAAAAAAGACTGAATCAGAAAGTGAACTGACCTCCTTATGTTGGTTTGTTAGTCCAACTTTATGGGGGCACCACAAATTTCTGTTTCAGTCTTTCTATTTAATAATATTTTTCATTTATATAGTGATCTATTATGGAAGTCTTAACTCTGTCATCAAAAATATTTTCTTCTTGAAGGACCTTCAAAAGCCAATCAGCCTTTGAATGAAAGATTGCTTCCTTCTTGTCTTCTAGGACTATTTCATAAAGCTCATTTCTCAAGGCCTTGGATTGGCACTTTATATAATAAGCTTTCATATTTCTAAAGTCTTGAATCTTTAAAATATTTAAGACAGAATTGTCCTTAAGCTCGTAGTATTTATTTGTTAAATTCAGATAATAGTTGTAGTACTTTGAATGTTTTTTTGTGTTTCTTACGTCCTTTGAAAGAGATCTATAATACTTCGCCATCACATTGTAGTATTGGTAGTTGTACATTCCCTTTTCATAGGAGTCAACCTTTATATAAGGTCTTGCATTCCTTAAGGCAAAATAATCAAAATTCTTTTGCAAAAATTCTCTCTTAGTGAGTTCGCCCTTTGTGTACTGACTTATGAGAAAGGACCTGTGTTCAAAAAAATCTTCAAATACCCATCTTTTTTTCTTTAAATCCACGCAACACCATTAATCACACTTAGAACTATTGGGATTACCATTGCTAAAACGAGGATGATAGCAATAATTCTAACCATTGTTTTTCTATCCACTTATAACACCTTATTTGCTAGTAACTTCTAGACATTTATCCTTTAATGATTCAGGCATGTCTTCCTTTAAATAATCAACGTTAATAAAAATTTCTTTGTTTTCAGCATCAGGAATTTTAGCAACCTTGTTGTATAGGTGTTCTAGGTCTTCAACATTAAGTTTAAGAACTTTATAAATTCCATCAACATAAATCTTGTGTAGGTCATAATCCATTGCAAGAAGTCCACAGATAAAACCATAGAAACTATCAATTGAGTTTAATCTGTATTCAGTAGCATTAATAAGTCTTACATTATAATCAAGACTAAAAATGTGATCGTCATCAACTTCTACAAAAGCAATATTTCCATCGCCTTGCTTCATATCTTCATTAGCATTGTCGATTAACCATCTTGTTTTTCCAGAGCCTTTGCTTCCTAAAATATACTTTATCATAGTAATTCTCCTTTCACTAGATCACCTTGGGTGTATCCGTTTTCTTGCATCTCATTAATAATGTCGTCTCTAATTTTCCACCAGGAAGTATTCCAATTGCAGAAGAGAGAATCTTCATAAGGTGATCTTCCAATTATTCTTTCAACTATTATATCATCTTTAAGATTTCTTAAAAAGAGTATAACTTTTTTCTTGTAGTCCTCTAAAGAAATAGGTTCTACCTCTCCCCTTTCATACATCCTTCCAAGGGCAGTGCCTTTTAAGATGTAAAGGGCGTGGAGCTTTACTTCATCAACACCAAGGACATTTAATATCTTTGCCCCTTCAACAATGTCTAAGTCGTCATCCCAAGGTAAGCCAATAATCATGTGGGTGCAAATACTTAAATTCCTATTTTTTAACTTAATAGCTGCATCAACAAACTCTGCGAGACCATGTCCCCTATTTAATTTCTTCAAACTGTGATAATTTGAAGTTTGAAGACCAATTTCAAGAGTTACGAAGTATTTCTTATTTAATTCTTCTAAGTAGTCTAGGTGTCTCTTGGGAAGATAATCAGGTCTAGTTGATATACTGACTCCAACAACATCTTCAATAAGAGACTCCTCTATTACCCTTTTAAAATCTTCAAAGGGCATGTAGGTGTTTGTAAAATTTTGAAAATAGGCTATAAATTTTTTGGCCTTGTATTTCTTTTTTATGTGGTCCATATTTTTTAAAAGTTGGTCTCTTACACTTCCTTCACTGTTTTCGAAAGAGCCACCTTCTTCTCCACAAAAAATACATCCACCTCTTCCACAAGTTCCATCCCTGTTGGGACAAGTTAAGTCAAGTTTGACTGGAAGCTTATAAACTTTCTCGCCAAACTTATCTCTTAAAAAGTCCGAGTATTTTCTATAAGCCATATAGAAAATTATTCTTCGTCTTCGTCGTCAAAAATTTCTTCGAAAGTCTTTGAAACTTTTTCAAATTCTTCTTCAGTTTCAATAGTATCAAGTTCAACTTCTTCTTCGTTGATTTCTTTGTACTTGTAAATAAATACATCTTCGCCATCTTCTTCATTTTCAGGAAGTAGGGCAATGTATTCTTGATCTTCACATTCAAAAATTCCAAGAACTATACATACCATTTCACTTTCATCTTCTAGTGTAAGGGTGATAGTTTGGTAGCCGTCTTCATGATCATGGTCGTGTCCACAACCACAGTCGCATCCACAATCTTCGTCGTGTTGGTGTAGGTTTTTTTCTTCGTTATTCATATTTCCTCCAAATTTATTTTAATTTTTCTAATATCTTTATTAAGAAGCCAAATACTCTTTCAGTTGATGAAATAGAAAGGTGTTCGCCAGGTGCGTGCACTCCCTTCATATTTGGACCAATAGAAAGCATATCTATATCTCCAATTGTTTCAACAAAAATGCCACATTCTAGACCTGCGTGAATTGCTTCAAGTTTAAATTCTTTTCCACTTACTTCCTTGTAAGCTTCCTTTGCCACTTCTCTAAGAGGTGAAACTTCTTTATATTCCCAAGCAGGATATTTTGTAATAATCTCTACTTCTGCTCCAAGATTTTTTGCAGCAATTTTGTTTATACTGCCAATGTATTCCTTAGCAGATGATACAGAAGATCTTATATTTGAAATAATGTGAATTTCGTCTTCATGATTTTCAATTACTCCAACATTTACAGAAGTTTCTACTAAGCCTTCGATGTTCTTGCTCATTGCAATAACACCATTAGGTAGTAGGTTAATAAGATCAACTATCCTATTCTTTAAATCATCTTTAAAAGCCTTGCCACAAGTTTCTTTTGATTTTTCAAAGTTAAGTCTTACATCAGGATCAACTTTTCCAAGTTCAGTTACAAATTCAGAATTTAATTCCACAATAACATCTTGAATTTTTTTTATGTCTTCATCTTTTACTGCCACAAGAGCTCTTGCATATCTTGGGATTGCATTTGGCTTTGCTCCACCTTCGATTTCAATTAAGTCTCCGTCAACCTTTTGGAATAGTGTATAAAGACTTCTTCCTAAAATTTTAACTGCGTTGCCAAGACCAACTTGGATTTCTTGACCTGAGTGACCACCCTTTAGTCCATTAACTATAACTTCAAAAAAAGTCTTGTCCTTATCTATATCTTTAAATTCTTTTTTAAGTTTTAATAGGTCCCTTTCTGCACCTGCACAAGAGATGCATCCAACTCCTTCAGTTTCGGAGTCAATGTTTAAAAGTCTCTTAGATGTTACCATTCCCTTTTCAAGATTTCCTGCACCTGTCATTCCACTTTCTTCGTTAACAGTGAAGAGGGCTTCAATCTTAGGATGTTTGTATTCATCTGACTCTAATAGAGCAAGTGTCATTGCGACAGCAATACCATTGTCGGCACCTAGTGTTGTTTCACGTGCAATAATTAAGTCTCCATCAATTTCATACTTTATTGGGTCTTTAGAAAAATCAATTGTACATTCTGGAGTCTTTTCACAAACCATATCCATGTGGCCTTGCAAGATAATGCTATCAACATCTTCATAGCCTTTTGTGGCTTCTTTAATTATTACAACGTTTCCAATTGTATCAGTCCTATATTCCAAATTGTGGTCTTTTGCAAAAGAAATCAAATAATCTCTTATCTTTTCTTCTTCAAAGGAACATCTTGGAATTTTTGTCAATTTATCAAAATAATAAAACGTTCTGTTCTCTAATAAGGTATCTTTAGTTTTCATTTAAACCTCCTAGGTCTATTATACATAAGAAGCATTAAGAATTACAGATTAAAAAGTATAATTGTCTTTAAATATTTTAAGCACCCTGCCCCTTGATTTGCTTTCAGATTCATTTATTTCACAAAGTACATTTCTAAACTTATTGAGAGATTTATCCATTAAAAACTCAAGAGTAGGTGTCTTATTAAACTCTTCTAAAACAAGAGATAAAACTTCTTTTTCAAATTCTTGAGACTTTTCTCGTGGGAGTTCCTTGTTTTCGTAAAGTTTTTTTAGCTCACAAGTATATTCATATCTAACGAAAATAATAAACTCAGTTAATATGTCACTATATGATTCTTGCAACAATCTCTGTAAGATTTTGAAGAAAATATTCCAATCAAGATCATTGTTTAATACCTTGCTAAAAACTTCTATTAGTCCCTTGGAAAAATTATCATAATATCTTGGCTTGTTCTTAAATACAATGTACTCTTCGAAATCCATTTCATTTCCAGAAACAGAGTTCACCTTATTAATTAAATTTATAAAATTTTCTCCATAACTTAGGTCCTTATTTCTTGATGACTTCATAAAGAGAAAATCAACAACTATGTCTGTTATGATTTTTATATTTAAGTATAGTCCCAACTCTTCGTGGATTTTTGTAGTAAAAACATCGTGAAGAATCTTCGACAAAAGTTTCTTTAGCTGGTGCTCAGCAGAAATAGTTTCGGAAGCATCTTGCTTCTTTACATGATCGTAAAGTATCATAAGCTGCTTATCAATCATCTTTAAGTTGTCATTAATGGAATTCATAATTTCCCTAAAGAAACCTTCTGTCACAATGTAGTTATAGTTTTTATAAAGTAGTTTGTGGTCAATTTCGCCCCAAAATACATTTACAAAGGACTTTATCTGAAGCTCAAAACAATAGATATAAGACCCAGTATCATATTCACCGTCAAGTTTAAACATCTTGAAACCATTTGCAAGAGTTTGAGGTTGGGGGTCATCTAGCTTAAGCCTAATCTTCCTATTTTTATTAGACCTATAATAACCCCTGTCTGATTTTATAGTGAAGTCCTTGATAATTTTTTTGTAGAGGTCTTCCTCGTCCTTGATGAAACGACACTCAACTCTAATGCCAACCAAATCCTGAATGTACTTAAATCCACTAACAGGATCAGGAAACCTCATGAAAAAATTTCTCCTAATAAGTTTTTCACGAAGGGATTCTTGAGTTTTCATCCTTGTGGTAATATTTGTAAGTCGATCATCATCAATAAATAATTCTGTAAAATACTTTTTAAGCTCTTTATTAACTCCTGCAAGTTCAATTTTATGGTAATCAAAAAGATCCATTACATCATCAATGTAATTAAAAAGCTCAAGTTTCATAATTCACCTAGATATTCATTTTCACTTCGTATTTATCTTTTAATTCTGTGATCTTTTTGTTGTAAATTTCTTGTTCCTTTTGTCTTCTAACTTGTTCCACAATCTTATCTTTTACTTCGTCAAAAGTAAGTTCCCTTGCAGGATTCTTTTTATTGACTTTTATAATGTGGTAACCAAATTGAGTCTTAACTGGTTCAGTGATAGTTCCAACTTCGTTTTCAAAAACTGCATCTTCAAATTCTTTTACCATTTGTCCCCTAGTAAAAGTTCCAAGGTCTCCACCCTTTTCTTTTGATGGGCAAGTTGAAAATTCCCTTGCAAGTTCTTCGAAATCTCCGCCATTTTTAATTTTTTCATATATTTCTCTTGCCTTGTCTTCTTCTGCAACTAGGATGTGAGAAGCATCAGCAGATTCTGCTTGCTTAAAGGCATCTTTATTTTCTTCATAGAATTTTTTGATGTCTTCATCTTTAACTTCAGCAGTGGCAAGAAGCTTTCCAAGGGCGTAGGTCTTTAACATACTTTCCTTTGTCTTTTCAACAACTTGGATGAATTCATCTTCCTTGTCCATACCCTTTTCCATTGCATCTTCATATAAAAGAGCTTGGTAAACTAATTCATTTACTACGTCCTTATTTAATTCTTCTCCACCAAAATATTGTTTTAATTGTGGGTTAAGTGAATCAATAAATAAATTGTAGTCAACTCCTGTTATTTTCTTGCCATTTACTTCTGCTAAAACTTTATCTTTATCCATTATTACCTCCGTAATTTTATTTCTTATTTAGTATCTTTTCTATAAGTAATGTTAACATTAGAAAATTATTTTTTCAACTTATTGGGGTCGCAGATACGCCACAAATCCTTGCATAAATTTGACTCTCGTCCTTGCTCTTGAAGAAGAAATAGAACTTGTCTTCCGCCTTATAAAAATCAATTACAATCTCATCGCCAAACTTCAATTCATTAACATAGTTTACGCTTATGTCTTTAAACTTCACGCGAGAGTCCTCTTCAGTTAAAGCTTCATAAATAAGTTCAAGATAGACAGCGTTGTTGACGTGGTTATTAAAGTCAAGGTCACGTCTTAAAATTTTATAAAAAATCCTATTTGCTCTCTCCACTTCACTTAGCTCGTTAACTCTATCTATACTTTTAAAAATTCTTCTACCATTATCTCCATAAATTTTTGCAACTTCTTCAGGAATTTTTATAGGCTTCCTCTTCTCAATATCAACTAACAAAAATATAGCTGAAGCTTCGAGAATTTTTTCGCCTTTACAATAAACTTCAAACTCACGAAAGGCATTTATATTTTTATATCCACTAGCCCAAGTTTTAATTTTTATTTTCTCATGACTTCTTGGATACCTCTTAATTTTTATCTTCCACTTATAAATCATCCAAGTGTAACCCATGTCTAATAACTTTTCATTACTACGGTCAAGATCAATTGATTGATGGTTTGAAGTCTCTATTAAATAACTCACAAGCTGATTGAGTTTTAAGTCTTCATCACTTGATAAAAAATTCATCACTTCATATTCTTTACAAAAAATTTTCATAAGAACCTCCAAATTTATTTTAACATAATTTTACTAATTCATAGGTACAATAGAGGTCACAACCTTATTAAGTTTACTTTAAATATTCCTTATGGTAAAATTTACTGAAAGAGATAAAAATTTATTAAGCGCCTGAGCCCTAGTGGCTGACGAGGTATGAGGTTATCGAAAATCGGCGGATGCTTCAAAGGTTTCACAGCCTAAACATTTTACAAAAAATAAAAGTAATTTTATAACAAAATAAATGTAGTGAGTCTCTAATAAAATTGGAGGTAGAAATATGTGCGGTATAGTTGGATATATTGGAAAAAATAATGCAACGAAATTAGTACTAGAAGGTCTTAAAAAATTAGAATACAGAGGCTATGACTCTGCAGGACTTTCCTTTATAAAAGATGATAAGTTAGTAACATTTAAGAAGAAGGGGCGTATTAAGGTTCTTGAAGAATCCTTTGACCTTGATAAGTACCCATCTAATGTATGTATTGGTCACACAAGATGGGCAACTCATGGCGAGCCAAATGAAATTAACGCTCACCCCCACCTAAGTTCAGACAAAAAAGTTTCTGTAGTTCACAACGGAATCGTAGAAAACTACTTAGAGCTTAGAAATATGTTAGTAGATAAGGGACACACTTTCTTTTCACAAACAGATACAGAAGTTATCCCTAACTTAATTTCAGAAGTATATGATAGCGACATCTTGGACGCTGTTTTTAAATCAACTGACATCTTAAAGGGAGCCTACAGTCTGGGAATCATTGATGAAAATGAACCTAATAGGCTTATAGCTGTCAGAAATTCTTCTCCCCTTCTCTTTGCTATTTGTGAAGATGGTTACTTCATAGCAAGTGATATTACATCTGTAATTGAATACACAAATAAGATTGTTTATCTTGAAGATGGCGATGTAGTTGATATGAGAGAAGATTCTTACACAATCTATGACAAGGACCACAAAAAAGTTGAAAGAGAAATTTCTGAAGTTGAAATTTCTGCATCAGATGCATCAAAGGAAGGCTACGACCACTTCCTCATTAAAGAAATTTTCGAACAGCCAGACATCTTAAAAGAAGTTATCTCGATTAAACATAAGGGCTACAAGATAAATCTTCCAGCAGAAGGAAGTCTTTCTCTTGAAGAACTTAAAAATATAAATAAGATTTATATAACTGCTTGTGGAACTGCCTTTCATGCAGGCGAAGCTGGCAAGTATGCAATGGAAAATCTTGCAGGTATTCCAGTGATTTCAGAAATTGCATCTGAGTTTAGATACAAGAATATGTTCCTAGATGACAAGTCTCTTGTAATTTTTGTTTCTCAGTCTGGTGAAACTGCTGACACTTTAGCAGCTCTTAGAGAAGCAAAAGCGATTGGAGCAAAGACTCTTGCTATTACAAATGTTGTAGGTTCATCTATTGCAAGAGAAGCTGACAAGGTTGTCTATTGCTATGCAGGACCAGAAATTTCTGTTGCCTCAACTAAGGCTTACACAACACAAGTTATTTCACTTTACTTCTTGGCTATGGACATTGCCCTTAAGTTAAATAAAATTTCTCAAGATGAAGTTAAAAATATAATTGAAAATATGGAAAAACTTCCATCACAAATTGAAGAAATCTTAAAGCACAAGGAAAACTTTAAAAAGATTGCAGACTCAATCAAAAATTCAAAGTCAATTTTCTACACTGGTAGATCTCTTGATTATGTAACAGCAAAAGAAGGAGCCCTAAAGTTAAAGGAGATTTCCTACATTCACACAGAAGCCTTCCCTTCTGGAGAACTTAAACACGGCTCAATTGCCCTAATAGAAGAAGGTACACCTGTTATCTCAGTTGCACTTTATAGCAAGATTCTTGATAAGACTGTTTCAAACAATCAAGAGCTTATTGCCAGAGGAGCAAAAGTAATTTCCATTGCAGAAGAAGGAAACGAATTTGTTAAGGATTCTTCAGATAAAATAATAGAAATTCCAAAGACTATCGATCTCTTGACACCACTTCTTGCAGTAATACCTGAACAATTAATTGCTTATTACACTTCAGTATTACTTGGCAATGACGTAGACAAACCTAGAAACTTAGCAAAATCAGTAACTGTTGAATAATCAAAAGGCTGCCTGTGGGCAGCTTTTTTAGATTAAATTTATTTGGGTATAAAAAACAAAATGGAGTTGAATTTTATGACTTATTATATATACCTAATCTTGGCCCTTGTGGCAATTTATTTTTCCTATTTATTTACCCTAATCGAGAACGCCTACTTGGCTCTCGGGTCGGTAAAGTTATCTAAGCTTGAAGACTTAGAAGTAAAGAATATTTCTGTGATAAAAAAACTTGTGAAGAAAGAAAATATTTATTCAACAACTTTGATCTTGGATTATTTTTCTAATTCTCTTTCAATTATTTTTACTTCCCTTTTCTTCTACGAGTCCTTTGACATCCCTGGACTTATTATAGGAATAATAATTTCTACCATAGTAATAATAATTTTTGGCGAAAGTTTGCCAAGAAACTTGGGCAAAAATAACTGCGAAAAAATTGTGCCAAAGTATGCAAAATTTTTAAATTTTTTAATTACAATTTTGAGACCTTTTTCTATTTTTATAAACCTATTGTCCCAATCTATAATAAAAATTGTTATTAAGGACAAGGATTACAAAGCGCCAATAATAACAGAAGAAGACCTCATTGATGCCATGGACCTTGGTATGGAAGAAGGAATTATAAATAAAAATGAGTCCATGATGATTCAAAATGTAATTGACTTTAAGGACAACTACGCCAAGGACATTATGACACCAAGGACTGACATAGTAGCCATAGACATTGAAGAAAGTTTTGATGAAGTTATAGAAAAAATTTCAGAATATTCTTATTCAAGAATGCCTGTCTATGAAGACAATCTCGACAATATTGTTGGTATATTAAATGTGAAAGACATCTTCCACATGGATAGGACCAAATCCCTTGCAGATAACAAAAAGTTTTTCAAGAAAGCCTTCTTTACTTATGAGTACAAACCAACAGGAACCCTCTTCTCTGAAATGAGACAAAAAAAATTATCTGTTGCTATTGTTACAGATGAATATGGTGGAACTGAAGGTATGATTACCTTCGAAGACATCTTTGAGAAGATCGTAGGACAAATATCTGATGAGTACGACACTGAAGAGGACGAAGACATCCTACAAGTGGGTCCAAACAAATATATTATTGAAGCCTCAATTAACATTGACGAGATAAATCAAATCTTTGGAACAGAACTTGAGTGCCAAGAGTTTGACTCTCTTGGTGGTTATATAATCGAAAATATTGACAGGTTCCCTAAACTCAATGAAGTCATAAAAATTGGCGACATTAAATTTACAATCGTTAAAAAGACAAAAAACAGGATTGAAAAAATTCTTGTGGACTTCCCACCAGATATAAAGAAATAAAAATTTGTAAAAAAAAGAGATTCGCAATTGAATCTCTTCAGATTGTAGACAAACCCAGGAATAATT
>NZ_KQ960215.1:23454-39468 GCF_001553125.1 Peptoniphilus sp. DNF00840 | reverse complement strand
TAGGTGTCGCAATATTATTTGCAATTCATCTAATAAATAAGTAAGAAATTATTTTTAGTTAATAAGAAGAAAGTGAATATTGATGAAGAAGTAAGAAATTATTATTTAGTTAATAAGAAGGAAGTATATTTTAATAAATAAGTAAGAGCTATCTCTTAATTAAGAGAGAATATTTTTTTAAAACAAAATTTTTTTAAGGATGTTAACAATATTAATTATTTTATCATATTAAAAAAATCAAGCGTATTGATTTAAATTTTCAGTTAACTATGGTATAATGTCTAAGCAAATGATAATCAAACTCAAATATTGATTAAAGCTTAATAAAATTAAAATTAGAAATGAGTGGTTAAATGCTTAGCTTAGTGATGGCACCCTTAAATGTTAATTATAAGATTTTAAGGATTAAGTCTTTAGGAGATAGTAATATAACTGAGTCCCACCTGGCAAACCTTGGTTTTGTCAAAGACGCAGTTATAAAAGTTGTTAATGAGAACGATGGTAATTTAATTGTATATGTTAAAGATTCCAGAGTTGCATTAGGAAAAGATATTGCAAAAAAAATATTAGTAGAGGAGTTGTAAGAATTGATTACATTAAGAGATGCAGTTGTAGGAAAATACTACATCGTTAAAAAAATCAATGGTTCTGGTCCTTTGAAAAGAAGGATTATGGACATGGGTATTACAAAAAATTCAGAAATTTACATAAGGAAAGTTGCTCCACTTGGAGACCCTGTGCAAATTAATATTAGGAATTATGAACTTAGCATTAGAAAAGCAGATGCTGAGTTAATTGCAATTGAAGAGATAGAAAAGAAGGAGGACTAAGATGGCTATTACTATTGCACTTGCCGGAAACCCCAACAGTGGTAAGTCCACTCTTTTCAACAACTTAACTGGTTCAAATCAATATGTTGGTAACTGGCCAGGGGTAACTGTTGAAAAAAAGACTGGTAAGTATAAAAAAGATAAAGACGTAAGTTTTACAGATTTACCGGGAATTTATTCCCTATCACCTTATACATTAGAAGAAGTTGTTTCTAGGGATTATTTATTAAATGAAAAACCTGATGTAATAATTGATGTTATTGATGCATCAAATATAGAAAGGAACTTGTATCTTGCAACACAATTAAGAGAAATAGGTATTCCACTTATTGCTGCTCTTAACATGATGGATGTTGTAGAAAAGAACAAGGACTTTATTGATGTTAAAAAATTATCTGAAATTTTACAATGTAAGGTTGTAGAAATTTCTGCCTTAAAAAACAGAAACATTGATGAATTAATCAATGAAGCAAAGAGTATCGCTGGAAAGCAAAATAACGAAATAAAAACTTTTACAGATGATATAGAAACAGCCCTTCAAGAAATAGAAAACTTCAGCCAAATTAAGGATCTTAGTGCAAAAAGATGGCTTGCTATTAAACTTTTCGAAGATGACGAAAAAGTTATTAAAGCCTACAAACTAAATAATCAAGAAAAAAATAGACTTGAAGAAATAAGAAATAGTCTTGAAGAAAAATACGATGATGATGCAGAAGGTATCATCACAGATGCTAGATATGAATTCGTAACTGAAGTTGTTAAAGAGTCTGTTAAGAAGAATAACAGGGGACTAACACCTTCTGATAAAATTGATAAAATTGTTACAAATAGATTTTTGGCAATTCCAATTTTTGCAGCTATAATGGTAGTTGTTTATTGGTTCGCAGTAAAAATTGTTGGAGGACCTGTTAATGACTGGGTTAACGACACCTTCTTTGGCGATATAGTTGGCGGCGGTGTTCAAAACTTCTTAGAAGGAGCAGGAGTAGCTGAATGGTTAACTTCACTAATAGTTGATGGTATTATTGGTGGTGTTGGTGCCGTTCTTGGTTTCTTACCAGTAATTGTTGCCCTATTCCTATGTATAGCAATCCTTGAAGACTGTGGATATATGTCAAGAATCGCCTTTATCCTAGATAGAATCTTCAGAAGATTTGGTCTATCTGGTAAATCCTTTATCCCAATCTTAATTGGTACAGGTTGTTCAGTACCAGCTATTATGGGAACAAGAACTATTGAAAATGACAATGACAGGAAGATGACAATTATGGTTTCATCCTTTATGCCATGTGGAGCAAAGACAGCTATCATTGCACTTTTTGCAGCTTTCTTTGGTGATGTATGGTGGTATGGACCAATTTGGTACTTTGGTGGAATCTTAGCTGTAATTGTGTCAGGTGTTATGTTAAAGAAAACAAACTTATTCCGTGGAGATCCAGCACCTTTCGTAATGGAACTTCCAGAATATCACGTACCTTCAGCATACAATGTATTTAGAGCAACTTACTTTAGAGGAAAGGCCTTCGTTATTAAGGCTGGTACAATCATTCTTCTAATGACAGTTTTAATTTGGTTCGCAAAGAATATTTCAGTAGAAGGTCACTTTGTAAACTTTGATGAAGCATCAACAGATTCAATTCTTGCCTTCATTGGAAAGAAACTTGCCTTTATCTTTGCACCACTTGGATTTGGAAACTGGATGGCTGCTGTATCAACTATCCTTGGTCTAGTAGCAAAGGAAGTAGTTGTAGGAACTTACGGAGTTGTTGCAGGTCTTGGAGATGTAGAAGACAATGTAGCACCACTTGTACAATTACTACACACACAATTTAATGTTGTTACAGTATTCTCCTTTGTATTCTTCAACCAATTAACTATTCCTTGCTTCGCAGCAATGGGAGCAATTAAATCTGAAATGGGATCATACAAGGGCTTCATAGTAGCAACTGCATATCAAATAGTATTCTCATACACAGTAGCTCTTATGATTTATCAATTTGGTAGAGTCCTAGTTTTAAAAGAAGCCTTTAACCTAGGAACAGGAGTTGCAATTGTAATCCTACTTGTTTACCTATACTTTATCTTTAGACCAGACAAAGTAAAGGAAAAAGAGTATGAAACATATAGAAAAAGTGAGTATGGTATTTAATTAACTTAAGAAGGTGAAAATATGGCTAACTTAATAGTTGGAGCTGTAGTTGTAATTTTAATTGCTTTTGCAGTTAAAAAAGTTATTAAAAGCAAGGGATCTTGTGACTGTGGTTGCGACGCTTGTCATGAATCATGTTCAACAGATCACTTACACAAATAAAATTATTAAAGGAATGTCTCCTAGGGGATGTTCCTTTTTTAGTACAAGGGATTTTAAATTATTTACCTTAACTCAAATAAAAATATAAAAGGGATACGAAAGAAGTAATCAAGGATTTTAGTAATTAATATTTTCAAAAATGTAAAAAATTATCTAATATGAAATGGTTTCAATTAGTTACTAATAACTATAAAAAATAAAAGAAAAAAATCATTTTATTATAAAAACTTTAACAAAAGTAGTATTAGAAAAAACTTATAAAAAGAATTTTTATATGTGAAATTTTAATTCATAATGCGAAATGTGAAAATAATGTGAAATTTTTAAAACTGGTGTAAATCGCTTGAAATAGAAATATAAAGTAATATAATGAAAGTCACGTAAGGAAATAAAAAGAGTGGTGATATTTTTGAAAGAAAGCATAGATAGTATTTTGGCAATAGATAAAAAAACTAGAGAATTTGTCGAAAATACTGATAAAGAAATTGAACAAATTAAAAAAGATTTGAGAGAAAAATTAACAGATCTTGAAAATGAATCAATTGAAAAATCAAAGCTCCTTGGTAAAGAAAAAAGCGATGAAATTTTATCGAATTTTGAAAAGAAGGCAGAGGACCTAAAAAAAGAAAATCAAAAAAATCTTGAGGAAATTGAAGCTTTTTATGAAAAAACTTCTGATGATTTAATTAAAGTTGTCTTAGACAAATTGATTGGAAGGGACTCTAATGTTTGAAGGTCTAAAGGCTTTAAATGCTAAGATTTTAAAAATGTATTCGAACTTTTTGGTCTACGAAGACTTTGTTAATATGGCAGAGGGAGACAGTGTTAGATTTTGTCTTAACTATTTAAAAGAAAAGAAGTTCCCTACAATTGATTCCTTTTCAGATATTTATGAGATTGAAGAGTTCTTAGAAGGCTATAGAAGAAGTCAACTTAAAAAACTTAAGGCCTTCTTGCCTGGTAAGTATTCAGACTTTATTAAGGCCTATATGGAAAGAGAAAAAGTAGAAAAGATTGTAAAAATCCTTAGGTCTCTTAGGATGAATAAGGAGCCTAGAGTTGACGAGTTAATTATTGGAGCAAAGTCAATTCCCTTTAAGGAGGAAAGCTTTGAGTCCTTTATAGATAACTTAAAGGACACTTCCTATTATGAGTATATGAAAAACTACAAGTCATCAAGTGATGAGGGCGCCCTCTTTTCTATTGAGATGAACCTTGACAAGTTCTATTATAGAAACTTAACTGAATCTGTGAAGCCTTTATCTAAGAAGGACCTTAATGAGTTCAAAAATATATTTGGGGTCAAGATAGATTTATTAAATATTATTTGGATTTATAGGGCTAAAAAGTATTATGACATTTCTCCCGAAGAAATTTTCAATTTTACAATCTTTGGTGGGAATTATAATTCTGAAAAGCTCCTCCACCTATCTTACTTGGAGGAAGAAGAATTTGAAGAGGAAATTAAAAATTCCAAGTACTCAATTCTATTTGCTGATGGAAGGGTTATAAGGACTGGTAGGACTTCCAAAAAACTTCTCTACTCCATAGCGAACAAAAACTTTAGGAGGACAGATGGCATTGGAAAATTCATGAGTTTTCTAATTCTTCTTGATTCAGAAATTGCAAATATAGAAAGAATCTTAGAGGCTACTAGGTTTGGCTTAAGCAAAGAAGAAAAATTGAGATACATGATCGTTGATAGAAAGGAAAGTGAAGAAGTTGGCCGTTGAAAGAATGAAGATCGCTAATATAATGGGCGAAATTCAAGATATGGATTCCATCGTTTTGGATATTTTAAATTTAAAATGTATGCAATTTATGTCTGCTGAGACAAACATTGCCGAAAACAAGTTTGTTTTCAGCCTAGATGATGAAAAAAATCTAGATAAGAACCTAGAAAGAAATCTTGAGCTTAATTATATTGAACCTATTGAAGAAGATGAGTCTCACAAGGTCAGTGCAAAAAAAGCCGAAGAAATAATGAAGTTTTTGGGCATTGACAAGATTGAAGGCAAGTACTTCGAAAGAATAGATATGAATGAAGATGTGGATTCCTTTGTCAAAAATATTAGCGAAAAGATGGATGAATATGAAAACACAAAGGAAAGTCTGAAGATTTTAGATACCCTAAAGGAAAATTATGAACTTTTTAAAAACGTTGATATAGACCTAAAGGATATTGCTGATCTAAAATACTTTAACACTAGGTTTGGTTTTTTGGATAAGGATGCAAGACTTAGGTTAAAGAAAAATTATGGAAATATCCTTGCTATGATTTATCACACAGGTACAGTGGACAATAGGGAACTTTTCCTTGTTATCTATCCAAAGGAAACAGAAAAGGATATTGATAGGGTTTTAAATAGTTTAAACTTTACAGAAGTTGACCTTCTTGGCGAAAATATAGAAGGTACAGCAGGTTTAATTTTTAAGAACCTTGAAGAAGAGGAAGAAAATATAAAGAGAAAGATTTTCGAAATTGAAGAATATAAGAAAAATCTTTTGGAATCAATGGATGAAGAGCTAAGGACAAGTCTTGCCCACATGCTTTCCTATGAAGAAATTGAAAAAGCAAAGAAATATATGCTTAAGTCAAATAAGTATTTTTATCTTTCAGGATGGATTGGAGCTAGTGATACAAAAAAATTAGAAGAAAAGCTCTCCCATTACAAGGATATTGATATTGAATATTTTGACCCTAAGAAGGGAAACAAAAAGACACCTACAAAGCTTAAAAATGCAAATTTTTTCAAGCCCTTTGAACTATTAATTAACATGTATGGCACTCCTAGTTATGGTGAGTTTGATCCAACAGTGATTTTTGGAATTACCTACATGATTCTTTTTGGTGCAATGTTTGGCGACTTAGGTCAAGGGGCGGTATTTGCGGTTGCTGGACTAATGTTAGCTAAGAAGAACAAGGACTTTGGCGGTCTCCTCTTGAGAATGGGAGTATCCTCAATGTTCTTTGGCATAATGTACGGGTCAGTCTTTGGCATAGAAGAAATTATTCCTGCATTTTGGTTTAGGCCCTTTGAAGACATCAATGGCACACTTGTAACTGCTATTTACTTCGGCATTATTTTACTTGCCATAGCCTATGGCATTGGTATTTACAATAGATTAAAAAGTGGCAGACCTGATGAAGCCTTCTTCGCAAAGGAAGGATTCTTGGGAGTTCTAATTTTTATAGCTATGATTAACATTGGTATTTCCGTTATGGGAGGTTCATCTCCTATTCCTAAGAATATTTCTATGGGAATCTTGTTTGGATCACTTGTTATCATGCTATTAAAGAGACCTATTCTTAAAGTTTTATTTAAGAAAGAGCCAGAGGAATCTGCTGCAGATTATTACATTGAGTCCTCCTTTGGACTCTTGGAAGCCCTTCTTTCTACTATGAGTTCAATTATTTCTTTTATAAGGGTTGGGGCCTTTGCTATTAACCACGTTGGTTTATTCTTGGCATTTAAAACTCTTGGGGAAATGCTTGGATCAAGGGGAGGAAATATTGCAGTCTTAATTTTTGGCAATATCTTAATTCTTGCCCTAGAAGGTCTTATTGTATTTATTCAATCTCTTAGACTTGAGTATTATGAAATGTTTAGTAAGTATTATAGTGGTGACGGCGTACTATTTAAAGCCGATAAAATTTATTAATAAGGAGTTTAATGATGGAAAAGATTATTATTTTAGGAGTTTTAACAGTATTTTCAATGGTAGTAACAGGTTTTTATTTTATATATAAGGGAACAGACAAGAACAGAAAGTTTGCTCGTGCTTTTATGAAATTAAATCTCTTTGTTTTCGCACCAGTTTTCGCATTTGGTCTTATATCTCTAGTTCCACAAATGGCATCAGCTGCAGCTGCTCCAACAGGTGGTAACGGACTTGGTTTCTTAGCAGCAGGTCTTTCAACTGGTCTTGCTTCACTAGGTGCTGGTGTTGCCGTTTCTAATGTAGGATCTGCAGCAATTGGAGCTGTATCAGAAGACCCTAACATTCTTGGTAAATCAATGATTTATCTAGGACTTGCAGAAGGTATCGCTATTTATGGTCTTATCATTTCAATTATGATTCTTGGAAGACTATAATGAGATCAATTCTTTTAACATCAAATGACGATATTATTAACGGCCTTCGCCTAGCTGGTGTAAGGTCTGTTAAATGTAATAACAGATCTGAACTTTTAAAAAATTTTAAATCTTACACAAAAGAAGAGGGTATTGGAATAATTATTCTAACTTATTCTTCCTTTAAGGAAATAAAAGAGGAAGTCCTAGACTTTAAATTATCTGGTGATCTTCCCCTAGTGGTAACTATCCCAGACCTTGACGGCAAGATGGAAGATGACTTTATTTTAAAATATGTCAGAGAATCTGTTGGTGTGAAAGCTGTAGGTGATTAAATGATTTTACTTGAAAACAAAATTGCCATATTCAACAAAATTGTTTTTCTAAAGCAAAAAGAAGAGTGTGAAAAGAGAATTAAGGAAGAAAAAGATAAGGCAGCTAAGATTCTTGAAGATAAGAAAACATCTCTTGAAGAAGATGAAAAGGCCTATGTGGATAGGAGAGTTAGCCTAGCTAAGAGAAGGGGCTATGAACTTATTGCCTCTGTTGAAGAGCGAAAAAGGGTTCTCTTTCTTGAAGAAGATGAAAAACTTTTAAATGAACTCCTCGAAACTCTTTCAGAAAAACTCTTAGAATTTACAAAGACAGATGAATATGTAGAAAGAGAAGCTAAATGCTTTAGAGATATTTTAGATGAAATAGATGAAAAGGCCATCTACCTTTATGTTAAGGACGATGAGAAAAAAGAATTAGTAGACAAGTTTAAAGAAATAGCAGAGGAAAAGGGGATTGTACTAAAATTAGATCAACTATATGAATACCACATAGGTGGCTTCATTGTGTCTGACATCAATCGAACTTACAACATCAACCTTTCTCTAAAGAATAAACTTGATGATATGAAATATGAAATAGGATCAATGCTACACGAAAGACTAAAGGAAAGGGGTGAAGTCATTGGAAAGAGCAACAATTAAATCAGTTGATGGACCTGTTGTAATTGGTAGGAACATGGCTGACTACAAGATTAGAGAAATGGTCCTAGTTGGTGAAAAAAAATTAATTGGCGAAGTTATTTCTATTGATGGAGACCTTGGAACAGTTCAAGTTTATGAAGAAACTGAAGGTCTAAAACGTGATGAAGATATTATTTCTACTGGTGCACCACTTTCTGTCAAGCTTGGACCTGGTATGATAAGAGGTATATTTGATGGTATTGAGAGACCTCTTGAAGTTATTAAAGAGAAACATGGATCCTTTATGCCAGAAGGTATTGGACTTATTTCCCTTGATGAAGAAAAACTTTGGGATGTAACTTTCAAGGTAAAACTTCACGATAAGGTTCATGGAGGACAAATCTTTGCAGAAGTTCCTGAAACTGACATCATAACTCACAAGGTTATGATTCCACCAGAAGTATCTGGTGAAGTTGTAGAAATTCTTGAAGATGGAAAGTACAATATTGAAACAGTTCTTTTAAAAGTTAAGGACGAATTTGGAAAGATTAATGAAGTAAAAATGTATCAAAACTGGCCAGTAAGAATTCCAAGACCAGTTAAGGAAAGACTTCCAATTGACAAGTTACTTGTAACAGGTCAAAGGGTCTTCGACGTCTTCTTCCCAATAGCCAAGGGAGGAACTACTGCAGTTCCAGGAGGATTTGGTACTGGCAAGACAATGACTCAACACCAAATTGCAAAGTATTGTGATGCCGATATCATTATCTACATCGGTTGTGGTGAACGTGGTAATGAAATGACAGAAGTTTTGGAAGACTTTCCAAAGCTAATTGACCCTAACACTGGCAAGGCTCTTATGGACAGGACAATCCTTATTGCCAACACATCAAATATGCCAGTAGCTGCTCGTGAAGCATCTATTTATACTGGTGTTACTATGGCAGAATACTTTAGAGATATGGGTTATCACGTTGCCCTAATGGGTGACTCTACTTCTCGTTGGGCAGAAGCCCTTCGTGAAATCTCTGGTCGTCTTGAAGAAATGCCAGCAGAAGAAGGTTACCCTGCTTATCTTCCATCAAGAATTGCAGGCTTCTATGAAAGAGCCGGCTATGTAAACACCCTATCAGGAACTGAAGGATCAGTAACTCTTATTGGGGCAGTTTCACCAGCAGGTGGTGACTTCTCTGAACCAGTTACAGAAAACACTAAGAGATTCGTAAATGTATTCTTGGCACTTGATAAGGAACTAGCCTACTCAAGACACTATCCAGCTATTAACTGGATGAACTCTTACTCAGGTTACATTCCACTTCTTAAAAACTATTACGATATGAGACTCGATGGTGACTTACCTGATTTAAGAATCAAATACCTTGACCTCCTTCACAAGGAAGCCAAGTTAAATGAAATTGTAATGCTTGTTGGTGAAGATGTTCTTCCTGACGAAGAAAGACTTGTCCTAGAAATTTGTCGTGTTGTTAAGGTTGGATTCCTACAACAAAATGCCTTTAACCCAATTGACACCTTTGTGCCACTTGAAAAGCAATTTGAAATGTTAAAGACAATAGACAACTTATATGAAAAGGGAAAGGAAGCCCTAAAGCTAAAGATTCCTATTTCTGTAATCAAGAACGACAAACTTTATGGAAAAGTAATCAACATGAAGTACGATATAGAAAACGAAAACTTAAAGAAATTTGTAAGCTTGAACAATGAAATTAACGACTTCTATGGAGAGCTTGCCTCAACTTATGGTGATGTAGAATGAAAAAAGAATATTTAACACTTGATAGAATTGAAGGATCCCTACTAGAACTTTCAAATCTTCACAGAGTTAGCTACGGTGAAGTTGTAAAAATTATTTCAAAAGACGGCAAGAGATCTGAAATTGGTCAAGTTATAAAAATAGATGAAGACAGGGCAATTGTCCAAGTATTTGGCAACAACCTTGGTGTATCAACAAAAAATACAAAGGTAGAATTTTCTGCCCATCCTTTTGAAATACCTCTTTCATCAGATATCTTGGGAAGAGTGTTTAATGGTACAGCAGTCCCTATTGACAAGGGCGGTGCCATTTATTCCAAGGATGTTTACAACATAAATGGTAGACCAATTAACCCATCAGCAAGAGAGTACCCAAGAAACTTTATCCAAACAGGTATCTCTTCCATTGATGGACTTATGACCCTAATTAGGGGACAAAAACTTCCAATCTTTTCTGGATCAGGACTTCCTCACAACGAAGTTGCTGCTCAAATTGTAAGACAAGCTAAGATTGCAGATGAAGGCGGAAAGGATAACTTTGCCATTGTCTTTGCAGCAATTGGTGTAAAGCATGACGAAGCCGACTTCTTCAGAGAAAGTTTTAAAAACTCTGGCGTTATCGACAAGGTTGTAATGTATATCAACTATGCCGATGATCCAATTATGGAAAGACTTATTGCACCTAAGTGTGCCCTAACTGCTGCAGAATATCTTGCCTTTGAAAAGAATATGCAAGTTCTTGTAATAATGACAGACATAACTTCCTACGCAGAAGCCCTAAGAGAAGTATCATCTTCAAGAGAAGAAGTTCCATCAAGAAAGGGCTACCCAGGTCACCTTTATTCTGACTTGGCAGCACTTTATGAAAGAGCAGGTATGATTAAGGACAGCGAGGGATCAGTAACTCTTATCCCAATCCTAACAATGCCTAACGATGATATAACTCACCCAATCCCTGACCTTACAGGTTACATCACTGAAGGTCAAATTGTAGTAAGCCGTGACCTCTTCTCCAAGGGAGTTTATCCACCAATTGATGTCCTTCCATCCCTATCAAGACTTATGAAGGACGGCATTGGTGAAGGCTACACAAGGGAAGACCATCCAGACCTATCTTCACAACTTTTTGCATCTTATTCAAAGGTGCAAGAAACTAGAGCCCTTGCTCAAATTATTGGTGAAGATGATATATCTGATGACGAAAAATTAATTTTAAAATTTGGCGACGAGTTTGAAAAGAGATTTTTAAGTCAAGATCAAAATGAAAATAGAGATATTCAAGAAACCCTAGATTTAGGTTGGGAACTATTAAAGATTCTTCCAGCTCAAATGATTGATAGAATTGATCCTAAGTTAAAAGAAAAATATCTAGGTGATAATAATGGCGATTAAGGTAACTCCTACTAAGGCAAATTTAATTGCATCAAAGAACGCCCTTGTTCTTGCTGAGAAGGGTTATGACCTTCTTGACAAGAAGAGGACAGTCCTTATTAAGGAAATGATGGACTTAAATAAAAATGCCAAGGTCTTACAAGATGAGATTGAAGAAAAGTTTGAAAAGTCTTACTCTGAACTTGTAATGGCAACTATATCCATGGGGGCACTGTCCCTCAAGGACATGGGAGAGTCAGCTCCCTTTGAAAGGGACTATGAAATTATTTCTCGTTCAGTCATGGGGCTTGAGCTTCCAAAAATAAAATATGAAAAGCCAAGTGCTAGGGCAGACTATTCCCTTCACCAATCCAACGCAGCCTTTGACAGGGCAAGGATAAATATTGCAGAAATCCTTCCTGTTATCTATGAGCTTGCAGAGATAGAAACTTCTGTCTTTAGGCTTGCCAATGAAATCAAGAAGACTGCTAAGAGGGCAAACGCCCTTGACAAGATTCAAATTCCTAAGTACAAGCACATCATTAGGGAGATTGAAGACATCTTGGCAGAAAAGGAAAGAGAAGACTTCTTTAGGCTTAAGAAGGTAAAGAATAAAAAGAATAAGAAAAACAAAGAGAATAAAGAAAACAAAGAAAACAAAGAAAACAAATAAAAAGACCCAAGTTGAAAATAAATTCAGCTTGGGTTTTTTGTATGACTTGAAAAATAAAAGTGGATGCCTCAAGGGCATCCTAATTTTTTAAAAATTTTTATAGATCTCTTACTCTTAACTCATTGGAAGGAAAATATTAATTATTTGTGGCAAGAAAACCATCATCACAGTGGCAGTTGGTTGTGTAGCTGCATAGAAGGATGAAACCTTGTCGTCGCCATTAGTAACTTGGAGTAGGGCTCCAAGAGATGGGGCAGAGGTCATTGATCCAGTTGTAGCACCAAGAGCTGCAAAGAGTGGAAGCTTGAAGATCTTGTAGGAAATAAAAAGTGAAATTAAAGCAGGCACAAGGGTTAGGATAACTCCTGCGAAAAATAATTTTATTCCATACTGACTTATAACTTCAACGAAACCTGATCCAGCACTTACTCCTGATTCTAGTAAGAAGAAGGCAAGGCCAAGGTCACGAACAAGGGCAAGTCTGTCGTTAGAAACCACTAAGTTAATCCTGCCAAGTCTTCCATAGTGACCAAGGACAAGTCCAGCTATTAGAGAGCCACCGCCAGCGCCAAGTGAAAGACTAACATTTCCTATAGGAATTTTTATAGACCCAAGAAGGATTCCAAGTGTGGAAGCTAGGGCTATTGAAAAAAGTCCATTCTTTTCAAAGTCAATTAATTTACCAAGGTCTTTTTCTCCAAGATGAGGATTATCTTTTGGCAAAACTAATTTTTTATTTTCTTCTTCAACATCAATCTTTAATATTCTTGGCATAAGTTGAACAATAAGAACAACTCCAACAACACCAAAGGCATAGGCGATGCCGTAGCCAACGCCAGGCAAGTTTGAAGTCGTAAGACTCTTTACAGTTCCAAGCATTGATGTCGAAGTCATTGCACCAGTAGCAAGTCCCATGGATAGGGCGAGGTCAATGTCAAAAAACTTAGCTACTAATACAATCAAAACTCCTCCAATGGCAACTGTTATAAAAGAAATTGCCAAGAAGGAAAGACCATTCTTCCTAATGTTTGCCATAAAGCTTGGACCAGCCATGAGGCCAATAGGTGTAAGGAAAAGCACAAGACCAATTTGTGCTAAGAACTTTGGAACTGTAAAGCCAAAGTGACCAAAGAAGAGGGCAACAATTAAAATCGCCGATGCACCAAACTTTAGACCAAAAAAGTTAACATGACCAAGGGCGTAACCCAAGACCATTATCAAAAATATAATTAATAATTCATTCATATAGTACCTCCTTATAATTCTTCCCTGAGCTTTTTATGATAAGACTATTAAAATTTAAAGTAAAGAAAGCTGTTGGATACAAGGTATCCTTTGAGTAAACAAAAAATATTCCCATAAAAATATTTAAGGAAGAAGATAAAAGAAGTAATACCCAATATAAAAATTTTTAAAGATTTAAAAAACTTTTATAAAAAGGTCTTGCAAAAATAAAAAAGCTTGTATATAATAACTATTGTATTAAGGAGTTGATACAACAGTACAAAAAAATCAAAGCTTTTGTCTTTACTTTAAAAATTCTAAATAAGACACAAGACTTTAGATTTAAATATGAAATCAAAATTTTTACTTAATATAAAAGGGATAGGTCGATTAAAAATTAAGAAGCCAATCCCAGGAGGAGGTAAATATGGAATTTGATAACAACAGACCAATCTACATCCAACTCCTTGAAGATTTTAAATTAAAAATTTCAAGTGGAGAGTGGAAGAGTGGAGAGAAGATGGAAACTGTAAGAAATCTTGCCCAAGCCTATGGGGTCAACCCCAACACAGTACAAAGGACCTTGCAGGAACTTGAGAGAGAGGGCCTTGCCAAGTCGAACAGGACTAGCGGCAGATTTATAACAGATGATGAAGCACTAATAGAAGAAATGGCAAAGGGTGCCTTTTATAGGTCCTGCGACGACTTAATTGGAGTTGCAGGAGAACTCAAGATGACAAAGGAAAAATCACTGGTACTATTAGACAAATATTGGAGGGAAGTATGAGCAAGCTAGAGATAAAAAATTTAAATATGGGCTACAAGAATAAGGTCCTTGACGACCTAAACCTTGAACTTGATAAGGGACAAATTGTTGGACTAGTTGGACCCAACGGTGCAGGTAAGTCAACCCTACTTAGGATCCTTGCAGGACTAGAAAAAACTTACAAGGGAAGTGTGGTAATCGACGGAGAAGAAATTTCTTACAAGACGGCAGAAATTCTTTCCTATCAACCAGACAAGTTTGCTCTTAGTGACAAACTTTCTGTAAAGGAAGTTGTTAGGACTTACAAAAAATTCTTCAAGGACTTTGACGAAGAAAAGTTTTACAGAATTTATGAAGAATTTAAACTTCCACAAGGAGCCAAGGTCAAAGAAATGAGTAAGGGTATGAGAGAAAAAATGCAAATTGCCTTGAGTCTTTCAAGAAAGGCAGAGATCTTTCTCTTGGACGAACCAATTTCTGGAGTTGATCCTTCAGCGAGAAAGGCAATCATCCAAACTATTTTAAATAATTTTGAAGAAGACTCTCTAATTATTTTATCAACTCATTTAATAAATCAAATCGAGCCACTTCTTGACAGGGTCCTCTTCCTTTCAGAAGGTAAGATCAGTCTTAACAAGACAGTAGATGAAATAAGAAGTGAAGAAAATATGAGTATAGAAGACTACTTTACGGAGGTATTTTAATGGGAAAATTACTTGGACATCAAATAAGAAATCACTTTAGAAATAATTGGTTTATACCAGTTTTACCAGCTGTCCTAATTCTATTTGGAGTGCTATTTTCAAACGTTAATAATGAAATTGGTGGTGGTGCAGTTGGTATAGGAATGGTGGCGCTAATGTTTGGCTACTTTGCAGCATCTATATCAGTAATAGTTGGGGATTACAATATGTTCTTTGGCGACAGCGCCCTATTTTATGAGTCAACTCCAATTAGTCCATCAGCAAAAACTTTTTCAAGATTTTTATATTACCTTATAATGCTTATTATCTATTCACTTTATGTGGCATTAATTTGTTTCCTATTTATGGCTGCACCTTCTGTTGATGGAGGAGTACAACATATAACTTGGGCAGATATAAGTAAGGTAATTAATGAAGTTGGAGTAAGAAACTTATTAATAGGTGTTGCTTGGGTTCTAATTGCTTTATTCAACAACATAATTAGCATAATCTTTTCAGTGACCCTTGGTGGTGGCAAAAAACTTAGAAGATATGGATTAGGTGGACCAGTCCTTGTATATATAGTACTAGGATTAGTCGAAGGAATAATAATCTTCATCTTAGATAAATTTGACTTGTTTACAAATGTTGAGCTCTTATTAAACAATGGAGATGTATTTAAGAGGGGAATTGGAATAGGAATACTAGTCCCAATTCTTTTAGAAACAATAGTCTTATTCGCTGGAGTTTATTATATGCATAAGAAGAGGATTTCAGTAAGCTAAGGGGAGTAAAAGCTTCGCTTTTAGAATCGATAATAAATACTTTTCTTTTTAAAAATGTATTTAAAAGCTAAAGCTTTTACATTACTTTCTAAGGAGGGGGAGCCATACCCATTCGGGCACGCAGGGGGCGGCGGGCCCCCTGTGTGCCGGATGGTATGACCCCCTCCTTAAACCTCCCCCCAGACCCCATCGCCCTGGCAGGGGCCCGATCCATTAATACGCAAAAAGGCTTCCGGCTAAATTTTCAAAAACTCACTGACGTTCAAACATTGAAAATTTTTAACGCCTCCAGCCTTTTTGCTTACTGCCTTATTAGCTTGCAGCTTATTGGCAAAAGTTATAGCCTCATAAGACTTCAGCAAGCTGGGGCACTCCCATAAGCTCATAACTAAATAGAAAGTTGTAAAAATATAAAGCTTAATCGAATTTGATTAAGCTTTTTTTGATGCAAAAGTTTATTCAATTTGTTAGGTGGGGTTAAGTAATCCTACATAAGTTTGAAAAGTTGTAGAGGTAAAATCGTGAAATAAGTTTGAAGAACCCCGTAAGGCAAGACAGCCGTTAAAAAA
>NZ_KQ960215.1:0-23354 GCF_001553125.1 Peptoniphilus sp. DNF00840 | reverse complement strand
TTAAAAAATTCAACTGTTTGAGTTAAGCGATTGAGTGCATAAGTAATTAATATGTGAGGTCATTTGATTGGTAAGTTTTTAATTTGAAAAGTGTAAGCTTAACGAGTTTTGAATTTTAGGCTGGCTGCCGCTCGGGGTTGCTGGCAAAGGCCCCTGCCAGGTCGTTGGGGGGTGGTAAGGGGAGGTTTGGAGGGGACAAGGGCGAATCGAAACGCCCTAAGTCCCCTCCAATAGATAAATAGTAAAGCTTGGCTTTACAAAATCATTTTAAAGATAAAATCTTTATAAAGAAACCTTAAAGCGTTAGATTTTAAAAAATTTTTATTAAAAACTAATAATTTATCTTCTATGACCCCATAATTAACTCCTAAGTAGATGAAAAAATATCTTCAATGAATTATAATTATTTAGAGGTGTTTTATGATTACGAAGAAAGCCCATGCTAAGTTAAATTTGTCTCTTGATGTAACAGGTAAGAGGGAGAATGGCTACCACGACATCAAAACTTTAATGGTGATGACAGACCTTTATGACGAAATGAAATTTTCCAAGAGTGACAAGCTTGAAATCCTTGGCGACTTTGATTTTGATATGAAGGAAAATTTTATTTACAAGGCCTACCTTGCATTAAGAGACTATGTAGGTAAGGACCTTCCCTTTAAAGTTGAAATTGAAAAAAATATTCCTATGGCAGGAGGACTTGCTGGGGGAACTTCTAACGGAGCTGGGACTTTTTACGCCTTAAATGATTTGTACGATTTAAAAATTTCAAAAAAAGAATTAATCAAGCTAGGTTCAAAACTTGGAGCAGACTTTACATATATGATGACGGGTGGGACTAAGCTTGCTTCTGGGATTGGAGAAGTTTTAGAAGAAGTGAAGGCTATTGAGCTTGACAATGTCTTGATAGTCAATCCTGGCTACGGAGTTTCCACTAAGGAAGTCTATGAAAGTATTAAGATAGATGAAAAGAGAATAGACTTTGATGATGTACTAAAGGCTCTTTATGATTTAGACATAGAAAGATTAAATAAATTTTTAGAAAACAAGATGGAAGATGTGGTTTTTGGAAAACACAGGGACCTTCTAGAGATAAAAAAGAAGATGAGAGAATTTAATTCTGCCTCTCTTATGAGTGGAAGTGGAGCAACAATTTTTGGAATTTTTGAAAATAAAAATGACTTAGAAGATGCTTACGGACATTTCAAAAAAACTTATGACAAGACCTTTAAGCTGAAAGTGGGTGAGGAATTTGGCAGTTTTTGATACAGGTCCAGGCATAGTTGGACTTTATGAAGTTCACAGGGACTACTTAAATTATTATGTTGATGATAAGTTTGAATACTATGGGCTATATGAGCGAGAAGCAGTTAATGAGAGGATAAAATTTTTAGAAAAGTCCTTTAAAAAGTCAAAAAAAATAATAGTCATGGACTTTGATGCCATCAACTACTTTAAAAATTCTCCAAGAGCCTTTTATGGAGAGGAAGCTTTAAAGAAAAATTTAAAGGATAAAAAAATTCTCTGCCTTGGATCAAAGCTAACTTGCCAGGAAGAGACTTTGAAAAATTTTACAGATTCGCAAGTAGATTATATTGAAGTCCCACTTTTGATAAATGGAGCCAATGATGGAGTCGCTGATGACATAATGAAGATGATTTCTGATGAATATTTTAAAGATTTTGATTTTTCAGGATACAAGATGATTTTTTTTGCCTCAAGTGGCCTCCACTTGAAGAAGGACTTTTTCATAAATTATTTTGCAAAGAAGGTCTTGGAGATAGAAATTTATTCCAATGTTGATGGAATCTTAGAAGATTATACTTACAAGAAGGAAAATTATATTAGGGATTATTTTTATGTGACAGGGTCCAAGAGTGGCTTTTACTCAAGGGCAGAGAAGTATCTAAGGGAGAGGGGAGTTCTTAAAGAGAGAGAACTTTTAAATGTATCGAGATTTAAAAAAAGGCAATAAAAAAAGTCCCATCACTGGGACTAAATATGTAGCCATGCACCCAAAGTCGAAAGTTAACCTCACACGTTACCCTTACAGTTAGCTCAGATTAGGCGACCCTTGCGGCACACAAAAGATCTTGCTTAGTGCTGCTTCGATCAAGATCTGACACGGTTCACAAGTTTCTGTTGCGCAGGACCCAATCGTCAACACCACTTATAAGGGGCAGGCTGTAAGATTAAAATCCTCTAATGGGAATTCAGCCCTGCTGTAGCGAATCGCAGGTACAGGACATCGCTAATTTCCCGCTTAGCATGGCGATGGCGGAGAGAGGGGGATTCGAACCCCCGATACACTTTCGTGTATACTCGCTTTCCAGGCGGGCTCCTTCAACCTCTCGGACATCTCTCCACGACCTAGAAACTTATTGTACAGTAGTTAGTTAATAATGTCAAGAATAAGGTGATAAATTGAAAACTAAGGATATAGTATTAAGAGAATTAGAAAGAAATAGGGCATCCTATATTTCTGGTCAAGAATTGGCAGAAAAATTGAACATTTCAAGGACTGCAATTTGGAAGGCCATCAATAATTTAAAGGAAGAGGGCTTTCAAATAGAATCACAAACAAAGTTGGGTTACAAGTTAATAGAAAGTGACGATAAGCTTTCTGATGAAGGAATAAGGAAGGGACTTAGGAAAGAATTAAAGGACATTGACATTATTGTATATGACGAAATAGACTCTACAAACACAGAAGCCAAGAGAAGACTTTACTCCTCAGATGTCAAGGACTTCACAGTAATAGTTTCTGACATGCAAAAGGGTGGAAGAGGAAGGACTGGCAAGTCCTTTGCATCCCCTAAGGGAAGTGGAGTTTACTTTAGCATAATTCTTCACCCAAGGGACTTCTTTGACTTTTCTTACTTCGACTTAATCACAGTAAAGGCTGCAGTTTCTGTTGCTCAGGGAATTAAAGAATCAACAGGCAAGCAAGCTGAAATAAAATGGGTCAATGATTTATTTATTGATGGCAAAAAGATTTGCGGAATCCTATCAGAGCTTGACGCAGATTTTGAATCAAGAAGTGTAAAATCTGTTATTGTTGGAATTGGAATAAATGTAAATGAGCCAAGGGACGATAGCTTTAAGGACTTGAAAAATATTGCCGGCTACATTGGAACTGATGTAATAAGAAATGAAATTCTTTCAGCAATTTTAAATGCCTTTTATGAAAATAATTATAATAAGTCCGACCAAGAAATCATAGACTACTACAAGACACACTCACTTGTCATTGGCAAGGACTTGACCTTTGAACTTAACGGCAAAAAGTATTCTGCTGTGGGCTACGACATAAACGAAAAGGGCAATCTAATTGTGGACACAGGAGAAGAAAAAATCACCCTTTCTAGTGGAGAAGTTTCTGTAAAGGGAAACTTTTATAAGTAGGTCCTAACTTTTAAAGTCTTTAGACTTATAGTATAATTAAGAGAAGTTAGGAGACGAGATGAAGAGACCTTTAAGTAATAAGATAGATGAAGTAAAAAATAAAATATCCTTTGGGATGCCAGGTCACAAGGGAAAAGAATTTTTTGACTTGGATATAAAAAGAGACTTAACAGAAATTTATGGAACAGACAACCTGCTCAATCCATCGGGAGTCATTGAAGACCTCCACAAAGAAATTAGTAAGGTCTTTGGCTCAAAGGAATCTTTTATTACAAGTAATGGGTCAACGGGAGCTCTTCATATTGCAATGGCAATGGCAACTAGACCAGGGGATGAGGTTTTGATCCAAAGAAACACCCACAAGTCTATTTACAATGGTCTTCTACTTAATGACTTAGACCCAATTTATTTAAATACAATTTATGACAAAAATCGTGCCATGTATTTTGGCATTGACTTAGATGAACTTAGAGAAAAAATAGAGACTAACAATATTGCCGCCTGCGTCTTGGTTTCTCCCAACTATTTTGGTGGAATTTTGAGATTAAGGGAGATAATTGAAATTTTGCACGAGAAGAATATTACAGTAATTGTTGATGAGGCCCACGGTGCCCACCTTTATTTTTCAGACTTAAAAAAATTTTCTGCCCTTGATGCAGGTGCAGACCTTGTAATAAATTCAACCCACAAGATGATTCCATCTCTTACCCAAGCTGCCCTTATCCATAGGGGGACAGACAGGTTCACTCACAAGGACCTCTTGAAGTATGTAAATATATATAACACTACTTCACCATCCTACTTGGTCATGCTTTCAATTGAAGCAGGCATAGACTATATGGATAGGGAGGGAAGAAGTGAATTAGTAAAGAGATGTAAAGAAATAGAAAGTCTTAAAGAAGCAATAGGGTATGACCTAGACCTAAGTCATGAGTCTATTATTGCCAAGGACCCAATGAAGTTTTTATTTAGGATACCTGGTATGACAGGAGAAAAAGTTGTCGAGGACTTTATTTTAAATAAGGACATAAGGCTTGAGATGGGAGACCTTTATTATGCCCTTGGAATTATTTCTCCAATTAATACAAGTAAGGAGATAGAGAGCCTTAAAGAAGCAATTTTATCCTATGAATCTGGGGCATACAAAAAAATTATCCCACAAGAATTTCCTATACCAGAGAAGAAGCTCTTGCCAAGAGAAGCCTTCTTAAGCCCTGGAGAGAGAATTTCATATAAGGATGCAAAAGGCAGGATCTCCAAAGAAATTATTGGGGCCTACCCACCAGGAGTACCCTTGGTGTCCTTTGGGGAAGTAATAAGTGAAGAAATAGTTAATAAAATAGATAAATTATTAGAAGAAGGAATAGAAGTCATTGGACTTTTAGAAGACGAGATTGAGGTAGTTAAATGAGCGCTTTTATAACATTTGAGGGTCCAGACGGATCTGGCAAGTCTACAATTTGCAACCTAGTGTATGATGAACTTATAAAAAATAATATAAAAACTATAAGGACCAGGGAGCCAGGTGGAACTAGGATTTCAGAAAAAATTAGGGACATAATCTTGGATAAGGACTTAAAGGAAATGGACATGAGGACAGAAGCCCTACTTTATTCTGCTTCAAGAGCCCAACATACTTATGAAAAAATTATTCCTGCCCTAGAAGAAGGGGTTACTGTCCTTTGTGAAAGATATGTTCTATCATCTCTTGCCTACCAAGGGCATGCAAGAGGACAAAAGTTAGAAGACATTAAGGCAATAAATGACTTTGCAACTGGTGGCAAAAAGCCAGACATTGTCTTTATATTTAGGACTAACAATTCTACTTTGACAAGGAAGGACCAAGCGTGCTACGACAGGTTAGAATGTGAGGGAGATGACTTCCACAAGAAGGTAAGGGACTACTACAATAATTTAGAAAAAGAAGAAAATTATTATTTTATAGACGTAAATCAGACTATCGAAGAAGTCTTCGGTGAGTGTATGAAGATTCTTAAAGAAAGGAAGATTTTGTGAAACTTGTAATCGCAATTGTCCAAGATGAGGACAGCGAAAATCTAATAAGAAGCCTCAATGAAAATAATTTTAAGGTTACTAAAATTAGTTCCACTGGTGGATTTTTAAAGGCTGGAAATGTCACTATCCTTTCAGGTATAGAAGATGAAGAGCTTGACAAGTTTATGGGCATCCTTGAAGAAAACTCTAAGACAAGAGAAGTAAAGAGGACTATCCAACCAGTAAACATTCCTGGTCAAGCTATGATCCCAGTGCCAATCACAGTTAAGGTTGGGGGAGCGACAATTTTTGTAACTGATGTAGTGGATTTCAAAAGGTTTTAGGTGATAATATGAAAATGATGATTGCAATAGTGCAAGAAAAATACACTGATGCACTTATAGATAGATTTTTAGATGAAGATATTTATGTAACAAGACTTTCTTCAACTGGGGGATTTTTTAAAGCTGGTAACACAACCCTTCTATTAGGTTGCAAGGAAAGTGAAATCGACAAGATATATGAAATCTTTAAAGAAGAAACAGAAGCTGAAGATGTCCACATGGAAGAAGGGGACTTCAAGGTTTCTGGTGCTACAATTTTTGTAGTTGATTTGGAAGAATCAAAGAGAATTTAATGTTTTTAGAAAATAAATCAGTAATAAATAGCCTAGAGGGAGACCTCATCAACAAGTCCTATAGCCATGCCTATCTCTTTTCTGGCAGCAAGGGCATAGGTAAATTTTCTCATGCCAAAAATTTTGCCAGGGCAATACTAAGGGATGCCCCTGAAGGGATAAGATTTTTTAGTGGGATTGATGACTTTGAAGATGCAGACCTCTTTGTGGTGCAAAAAAAAGACGCAATAAAAAAACAAGATATAGAAGAAATAATCGAAAACTCATTTTCAAAACCCTTTTCTGGAAGCCATAAGATTGTCATTATTGATGACTTTGATAAGGTTACAGCTGAGGGGCAGAATGCCATTTTAAAAACTTTGGAAGAACCCATGGACTACTTGATTTTGATTTTAATATCAAGCAATATGAGAAATATTCTTCCAACAATTATTTCAAGATGTAGGATTTTAAAATTTAAAGACCTGACACAAGATAGGCTCGAAAAATTTTTGCTTTCAAGGGGGCTTTCTCCTAAGAATGCCAAACTCTTTTCTAGGCTTTCCAACGGAGACGTGAGTCTTGCCATAAAATATTCTGAAAATCCTGAACTTCTCTCAAAGAGAGAAGATATAATAAATATGACTGATAGGATAATTAGAAAGACAGAATTTGTCTTTGATGAAATGAAGTTTTTTAAGGACAAGAAGGATGACTTCAATGACATTTTAAACTTTATGATAATTTGGTATCTGGACTTAGTTTATATGAAAACTGGCAGAGAAGACTTAGTGGTAAATATAGACAAGTTAGACCTCTTGAAGCTCCAAGACCTTTCAATTGATAGGGCAATCCATTCTTATGATGCCCTTATAAATGCCTTGGGACGCAAGGAAAAAAATGTGAATTTCGATTTAAATATAGAGAAGCTTTTAATAGATTTAGGGGGAGTTAGATGATAGAAATAGCTGGAGTAAGGTTCAAGAGAACCGGAAAAATCTATTACTTCGATCCCATTGATATAGATTTAAAAATTGGAGATTATGTAATTGTTGAAACTGTGAGGGGCCTTGAGTTTGGAGCAGTTGAACTTTTAAAAGAAGTGGAAGAGGAAAGCATAAAGGGAGAGCTTAAACCTGTGCTTCGCCTTGCAAGTGATGAAGACAAGAATATCAATGTGGAAAATAGAAATAAGGCCAAGGAAGCAATAATAATATGCGACCAAAAGGTGGAGGAGCATGGGCTTGACATGAAGTTAATTTCTTGCGAATACACCTTTGATAGGTCGAAATTATTGTTTTACTTCACAGCTGACGGAAGGGTTGACTTTAGGGGCCTTGTAAGGGACCTTGCGGCAATCTTTAAGACTAGAATAGAACTTAGACAAATTGGAGTCCGTGATGAAGCCAAATTTGTTGGGGGACTTGGATGTTGTGGCAGACCAACTTGCTGTTCAACTTTCTTAAGTGAGTTCTCGCCAGTTTCAATTAAGATGGCAAAGGACCAAAACTTAAGTCTCAACCCAACAAAAATTTCTGGAATTTGTGGCAGGCTTATGTGCTGCCTTAAATATGAACAAGATGGCTACGAGTGTATTAACAAGAGGATGCCAAGACTTGGAGAAATTGTAAAGACGGAAAGAGGAATGGGTACAGTTGTATCAACTTACACAATACAAGAACTTGTAAAGGTTATGTATGAAGTTGATGATGAGAAGGAAACTGTCTATATGGAACTTTCTGAAGTCAAGAGGACACGCGAGTTTAACAAGTCCTTTATAGATGAATCAAGATCACTTAATGTTGAAAAGTACGATGAAAAAGAATTAGTAGAATTAGAGAGGGATTAGGGATAGGATGAGGTCTTATCCCCTTTGATATGAGAATAAATAATTTTTTAGTTAAATTATCCAATAAAATAAATGATTTTTTTAAGAGACATTTTGGCAGAGCCAATGGCTTTGCCCTTATAATGGTGGCAATAATATCTTTGTTTTCTGCCACCTTTTTTTATTACTATATATCCGATTTTAATATTCCAAAGAGCTTGGCATTCTTAGGTCTATCAGTCCTATTTTATTTTGCCTATTTTATTGTTTGGAAACTTTTAAAAATTGGCTTCTTACTTATAAAGAGGGTGAGGGCTAAGAACCTTGCCATCTACACCATACTCCTTTGGGGCTTGAAGTATTTTTATGACGAGTGTCTTTACTATGTGGACATAGATTATTTTGAAATAATTTTTATTGTCCTAGCCTTTATTGTTCTTGTGACTTTCTCAAAGTCTTTAATTTCCTTTACAAGGAACAAGAAAAAGTTGGCACTTTTATTTTTACTACCAAGTGGAATAATTTTGGGCGCTGCAATTTATTTTATGGCCTTTCCAGGTTTTGATTCTGGAGAAATTTATAAGTTTGATGGAGAAAAAAATAAGATTGCAGGCAAAAGTGAAAGATATAAGGTTGAAGTCATTGATTATGAGGCCCAGCCAGTAGACCTAAGGGACTTTGTATCCTATTCGGGTAATACAAAAAAGATCAGGGACAAGTTCTTTGGCAAGGGGCTTAACAAGACAGAAGTCAAGGGAAGGATTTATGCACCAAAGGACTTAAAGAAGGCTCCAGTTTTATTTGTTGTACATGGCAACCACAGACTCACAACAAAAAACTATCTTGGCTATGACTACTTAGGTCATTACCTAGCCAAGAGGGGGATAGCCATGGTCTCTGTGGACATGAATATGTTAAATGGATTTATGAGCTTTGGACTTGGAAATGAAAATGATGCAAGGGCAGTCCTCCTACTTGAAAATATGGAAAATATTTTTAAGAGGAATAGGGTCAAGGACAGCGTCCTTTACAATAGGTTTGACAAGGACAATATTGCCCTAATGGGTCACTCAAGAGGTGGCGAGGCAGTAGCAATTGCTTACAACTTTAACGAACTCAAACTACACCCAGACAATGGCAAGCTAACTCACAAGTATGACTTTGACATCAAGGGGATAATTACAGTTGCACCAACCTACAACCAATATCAACCAAGTGGAAAGGATTTAATTTTAAAAGATGTAAATTATTTTACCATTGGTGGAACAGATGATGCTGACGTAGATGGTTTCGAAGGCATGCTCCTCTATGACAATGTAGTTTTTTCTGGTGAAAAGGACAAGTTCAAGGCAGGACTTTATGTTGGCTATGCCAACCATGGCAACTTCAATAAACTTTGGGGAGACTTTGACTCTGACCCAGGCGAAGGATTTTTCTTAAACAGAAAGGAGCTATTAGATGGTGAGAAGCAAAGAGAAATTCTTTCAGCTTACACCCTAAACTTCTTGGAAAATGCCTTTGGCAAAACCTACAACAGAGAAATCTTTAAGGAAGGACCTTATAATTATAGGGACCTTCCAGCGACAAATTACTACACTCGATATATGGATTCGGATTTCATAAAGTTAGCAGACTTTGAAGAGGACTACGACATCACTACAACATCTTTCTCTGGTGGAATCATAAACTTTTCTAACTTGGCAAAAATTTATGAAGACAGTCACGAATATGGAGAAGAAAATTCAAAGACGACAGGGGTTTTTATTGATTCCAATAAAAACTCAAATTACGCTTTAAGGTTCACAGAAAAAATTCCAAGTGGCAGATTTTTACAATTTGATATGGAAAATTTAAACTTCGAAGATATTGGAGGAGATATTGACTTAGAAATCCAAGACACTTGGGGGAATACTTCGACCCTAAGTCTTAGTGATTATAAAAAGCTTATACCAATGACAAAATCCTACCTCTATAAAGCTGATTATCTTGAAGATGATTACTATAAGAGGTTTGTACCTCAAACCCTTATAATTCCACTAGGAGACTTTAAAAACAAAAACAACAATTTGAATTTAGATGAGATAAACAAGATTGAGTTTAAATTCAAGGATAATATAAAAGTTTCTATAGATAATCTAGGAATTTTAAAATAAATTGTTTAGAAATATATTTGTGGGGTAACATAAATTTAAAAGCAATAAGCTTATAAAGAAAATAAAAAACTGGGAGGTTTTTGATTATGGAAAGCAAATTAATAAAAGGACTAATTGACCAATACAATTTTGAAGTAGAATCAGGATATATTTATTATTCTATGGCAAACTATGTTAAAGATAAGGGCATGGACGGTTTCGCTCACTTCTTTGACAAACAAGCTGAAGAAGAACTTGAACACGCTGAAAAATTAAGACAATTTTTATTTGCAATTGATGTAAGACCTGATCTTGAAGGCATTAATAAACCAGAAACTGAATTTGGTACATTTACAGAAACATTCAAGACTGCATTAGAACACGAAAAAGAAGTTACAAAGAGAATTAACAATCTTTACGATCTTTCAGTAAAGGAAAATGACCACAGAGTTACTTCACTTCTACAATGGTATGTTGACGAACAAGTTGAAGAAGAAGATCACTTCAGAGGACTTATCGAAAGACTTGAAAGAATTAACGAAAGCTGGTCTGGACTTTATATCTTCGATGCAGAACTTGGAAGAAGATAATTTAAAATTTATTTTAGGAGATACCCTTAAGGGGTATCTTTTTTTATATTAAATTTTAAAAGCTCTTGACTTGGTCACAAGGGACAGGCTTATCCTATACTTGGAGGTGGACTATGAAAAGAAATGAAGTAGAAAAAATTACTGGGCTCACAAGAAAGGCGATTTTATATTACGAGGACAAGGGACTCATAAGACCCCACAAGGGAGAAAATAATTACAGGACTTACTCCCAAGATGATGCAGATAGGCTTTTGCAAATTTCCATTTACAGGAAGTTAGGTCTTAGTATTTCTGATATAAAAAATATTTTTTCTTCTAAGGAAAAAGGACTTGGAAGTATTTTAAGAGACCGTCAATATAAACTTGAACTTGAAGAGACTAAGAATAACTTATTGGAAAAATTAATTAAATCTCAGGACTTTGAAGAGATTTCTAAAGAACTTGAAAATTTAGAAAGGGAAGATAGCCTTTATGAAAGGTTGGAAAGAATTTTTCCTGGATACTTTGGTCACATCTTCTTTATGTCCTACAAACCCTTCTTAGGTGGCAAGCTAGGCAAAGATCAAGAACCTGCCTTTCATGAACTCGTAAAAATTTTGGACTCTCTAGGAGAAATTAACTTTACAGAAGATGAGAAGGCATATATTGAAAAGCTAACTAGTGACTTTGACTTAGAAACTTTAGAAGTAGTCAACCAAGAAAAAATCCAAGCTGTATATAATTACGATGACTGGATGGAGGCCAACAAAGAAAAGGTCCAAGCCTATGAAGCTTTTAAGGAGAGTGAGGACTACAAGTCTAGCCAAGTCAAAAAAATTGCTGACAAGCTTCGAGCTTATATGGTGGATAATAATTATTATGACTTGGTCATCCCTTTAATTAGGAAGATTTCACCTTCCTATGATGCTTATTACAAAAAACTTTTGGAAGCTAACGAAAAATTTTTAAGTGAGAGAAGTAAATAGTTAAAGAAATAAAAAATTTTATTAATTAAGAATTTGAAATCCTGTTTCATAAAAATGAAATGGGATTTTTTTATAAAAATTTAAATTAATAGCAAATAAAATTTTTAGCTTTTTTCTTGAATTATAGGGCAAAGGAGGGAATATAAGGTCACAAAGATAAGGTTAACTATAAAAAATATATAGTTGACAAATAAAAAGTAAAATGTTAACTTATTTAAAGTAATTTATTTACTAATAAAATTTTTGGAGGTTAATGTGAAAAATTTAAAAGCGAGAGACCTAGTGATGTGTTCACTTTTTGTTGCACTTATTATTGTGGGAACTTTTATTAAGGTGCCCATACCAGTTTTGCCCTTTACCCTACAACTTTTATTTACAATGTTGGCAGGGCTTTTGTTGGGACCAGAACTTGGTGCCACAGCAGTTGTTGTTTACATAGTCTTAGGCCTTATGGGTCTACCAGTATTTACTGAGGGCGGCGGCCTTGCCTATATATTTAAGCCAAGCTTTGGTTACATAATAGGCTTTGCAGTTGGTGCTTATGTCACAGGAAAGATTGCAAACAAGGATAAGAAACCTGATATGAAGAGACTTCTTAAGGCAAATTTTGCTGGTCTTGCCATAGTTTATAGCTTTGGCATGATTTATTACTATCTAATTAGCAATTTTTATCTTGCATCACCAATTGGAGTTAAGGCAATTATAATTTATTGCTTCTTACTTGCAATCCCAGGAGACATTGTTTTGTGCTTCTTAGGAGCCTTCCTTGGCAAGAGATTAATTCCAATTATAAATAAGTCTTATAATTAAAGGAGAAGAAATGAGTAAGAATATTTTTGTAACAGGAACGGGAACTGAAATAGGAAAGACCTATGTGGCAGGACTTCTTGTTAAGAAGCTTCACGAGGCAGGAGAAAAATCTGCCTACTATAAGGCTGCTATGAGTGGCAACGAAAGAGACCAAGAGGGCAAGCTCATACCAGGCGATGCAAAGTTTGTAAAAGACTTTGGATCTATTGACCAGCCTCTTGAAGAAATGTGTCCCTATGTTTATGAGAAGGCCTACTCTCCTCACTTGGCAGCACAAATCGAGGGCAATCCAGTAGACCTTGACAAGGTAGTGGAAAAATTTAGGGGCTTAGAGAAAAAGTACGACTACATTACTCTTGAAGGGTCTGGCGGGATTCTTTGCCCATTAAGGTTTGATGATGAAGAAATTTATTTAGAGGACTTTGTAAAGAAGGCAAAGCTTTCTTCTATTATTGTTGCCGATGCAGGTCTTGGAACTATAAACAATCTTGTCTTGACAGCCTTTTATATGAAGGAAAAGGGAATGAAGGTCAAGGGAATAATTTTTAACAACTTTATCCCTGGAGATGTGCTGCAAGAGGACAACATAAAAATGTGCGAGCACATGTCAGGCCTCAAAGTTCTAGCCTGTGTAAAGAAGGGCGACAAGGACTTGGATATAGATATTGATAAACTAAGAGAGATTTATGAATAGGAGCTACTATATAAAATGATTTGGTATCCATACGAACAGTTAAAGACTATGAAGCCACCCTATAAGATTGTAGATGCTAAGGGGGTTTACCTTTATACTGAGGACAAGAAAATGATTGACTCAGTTTCATCTTGGTGGTCTACAATCTATGGCTACAAAAATGAAAAGATAAATGAAGCCCTTATAGGGCAAGTGAAGAAGTTTTCTCATGTAATGTTGGGAGGATTAACACACGAGCCAGTAGAAAGACTCTCCAACCAATTAAAGGACTTCTTGCCAGGGGACTTGGACTATCCCTTCTTCTCTGATTCAGGATCTGTGGCAGTGGAAGTTGCCCTAAAGATGGCTCTTCAATACTATATGAACAAGGGAGAAAGTGGCAGGACCATGATACTTGCCTTGACTCATGCCTACCATGGAGATACCTTCAAGACTATGGAAGTTGGCGACGATGAAGACTACCATTTTGTCCTAGAAGCCTATGGCAAGAGCAAGTATGTGGTAAATATTCCAACAGAAATTGATGCCCTTGAAGATGCCTTTGAAAAATATGGGGACAAGTTAAACTCCTTTATAGTTGAACCACTTTTACAAGGGGCTGGCGGAATGAGGATGTATGACCTTTCTTTCTTAGAAAGAGCAAGGGAACTTTGCGATAAGCATAATGTCCTACTTATCTTTGACGAAGTCGCAACAGGCTTTGGAAGGACTGGCAACAGGTTTGTGGCAGACTTAGTCCTACCAGACATAATATGCTTGGGAAAGGCCCTTACAGGTGGTTACCTGGGTCATGCAGCTACAGTTGCAAGCAAGAAGGTCTTCGATGCCTTTTACGATGATGACCCAAGACATGCCCTAATGCATGGACCAACCTTTATGGGAAATCCCCTAGCCTGCACAGTGGCATCAAAGTGTCTTGAAATCTTCCAAGAAGAAGACTTTATGAGCAAGGTAAAGAGGATTGAAGAAGTTGAAAGAGAAGAAATGGAAGGCTTCACTCATGACAAGATTGAAGAAGTTAGGATCATGGGAGCTTGCGTCTGCATTGAAGTAAAGGATGGCAAGGACATAGAAGGCTTCCAAGAGTTCGCCTATGAAAGAGGAGTCTTTGCAAGGCCCTTTGTAAAATACATTTACTCAATGGTTCCCTATGTAATTAGGGAAGAGGAACTAAGAAAAGTAATGAGAACTATGAAAGAATGGTTTGAAAATAAATAAAATTTTGCCCTGAGCTTCAGGGCTTTTTCTTTTGGAGAAATTTAAGCTATAATTTACTTATAACATTTGGAAAGGAATAAAGATGATAAGGGCAATACTATTTGACAAGGATGGAACCCTACTCCAGTTTACTGAAGGCTGGGTTGATTCCATTGTAGGATTTTTAGAAAATAAAATTTTAGATGACAAGAAGAAGAGAAAACTTTTCAAAGAAATTGGCATAAGGGAAGATGGCGGAGTAGAAGAAAATTCAATTTTATCTTCAGAAACTGCTATGGACCTGGCGATAATTTTTTCCAAGTATCTTGATGAAGACCTAGATGAAATCTATAAAGATCTAGACAACCACCTCTTGAATTATCTAAAGGCAAATAATAAATTCATAAGGGAAACCTGTGACCTAAGGAGCCTTTTTGAATCTTTAAGAGAGAGGGGGATCCTCATAGGGATTTTTACATCAGATAATTATAGGCAGGTCAAATATTCTATGGAATACTTGGGTCTTGACGCCTTTATAGATTTCTATGCAGCTGCAGATATTTATAAGAAGAAGCCCAACAAGGAGAGTCTTGAAGTTTTTAAAAAGAAGTATTCGCTAGAAGACAAGGAAATAATAATTGTTGGGGACTCAAGGGTTGATATGGTATTTGGTGAAGACACCCTAAAGGTTGGGGTCCTTTGTGGTACTGGGTCAAGGGAAATGCTCGCCAAGTACACAGACAATATAATAGATGAGCCAAGCCAAGTTTTGAAATTTTTATAAGCTATAAGATATTTCTGCGATTGAAAACTTAAAAACAAAAAGCTCAATGAATTTGGGCAAAAAAAGAAGGGCTCCATGAGCCCTTTTATAATATTTAAATTTATTAAATAATTATTATTCTTCTTTTCCTTCAGTTTCAGAAACAGTAGGAACTTCTGCAGAAGCTTCTTCTGCGCCTTCAGCTGATTCTTTTTCTTCTGTTGGTTCAACAAGAGTAGCAACAGCTTCATCAGCTTCAAGGTGTTCAATCTTGATGTTTTCGTTGCCGAAAATGTCAAGGTCAGCAATAGTTTTAGTTTCACCAATTTGCATTTCAACAACATTTACAATAGCTTCTGATGGAAGATACTTTGGAAGACAAGTAACAGTAACTTCGTTTAGTACTTGAATTAATGAAGATGGTTGAACCTTAACTTCATCTCTACCTTCAAGAACGATAGGTACTTCAACAGAAATTTCTGTGTTCATGTCGATTTCATATAGGTCAAAGTGAACCATAGCATTTTTAATGTGGTGCATTTGAACTTCTTTGAAAAGAACAGAAGTATTTTCGCCATCAATTTCGATATCAAAAATGTTTGAATAACCTTCTTGTTCATAAGCCTTTAAAAGATCTTTTTCAAGGCCACTTACCATTCTTGCTTCCTTACCCTTTGAGTAAAGAACTCCTGGGACTTCACCATTAGCTCTTAGTTTATCAACCTTGTTTTTACCCTTAGCATCTCTTTTGTTTAAAACTAATTTCATATATACCTCCAAAAATTATTTTATAATACCTGAACCAAGACAAACATCGCCTTGATAAAAAACACACACTTGACCAGGTGTGACACCCTTAAGTGGTTTTTTCAGTTTAACAACATATTTATCATTTTGTTTTTCCAATGTGGCAGCCTGATCACTGGCCCTGTATCTTATTTTAACAGATAAATCCACTGGAAGAGAAGGATTTTCTGTAATCCAGAAAATATCTTCAACTTCAAACTCATCCCTATAAAGAACGGGGTTGTTAATCCCTTGAGCCACAATTAAAAGATTGTTTTTTAAATCCTTATCAGCAACAAAGAAGGGTTCTCCACTTCCAATGCCACCAATACCAATCCCACGCCTTTGACCAATGGTGTAGTGCATAAGACCAGAATGCTCTCCCAATACCTTGCCCTTTTCGTCCACAATTTTACCAGGCTTAGTAAATAGGAATTGATCTAAAAACTCATTGAAATCTCTTTCGCCAATGAAACAGATTCCAGTAGAATCCTTCTTAGAAGCAGTTGAGAGTTCATATTTTTCTGCGATGCGCCTTACTTCATCCTTAGTTAAATCACCAACAGGGAAGAGAGTTTTTTCAAGTGCTTCCGACTTAACTCTTGATAAAAAGTAGGACTGGTCCTTATTATTATCTAAACCCTTTAAGAGGTAAGTCTTGCCATCGACTTTTTTAGTCCTGGCATAGTGACCCATAGCAATATAATCAGCATCAAAATCCATTGCGTAGTCAAGGAAGGCCTTGAATTTAATTTCAGTATTGCACATAACATCTGGATTTGGAGTTCTGCCTTTTTTATATTCACTTAGAAAATAAGAAAAAACCCTATCTCTATATTCTTTTTCAAAGTTGACAGTAAAATATTTAATGCCAAGCTGAGAGCATACAGAGACAACATCTATATAATCTTCTCGAGCAGTGCACATGCCATCATCTTCTGCCCAGTTCCTCATAAAGACAGCTGTAACATCATAGCCAGCCTCTTTTAAGAGAATTGCAGAAACAGATGAATCCACACCGCCACTCATTCCAAGAATGACTTTTTTCTTTTCTTGCATCAATACCTCCAATCCACTCAATAACAATACATAATTATACAATAGTTGCTTGGAAAAATCCACCTTTATTTAAGAAAATACAAGTTTGTAAGACATTTGAAGAGAAAATAAAAAATTTTTCTTTCAAAAATTAGTCAATAAAAATTCTTGTCTTTTTTTAAAAATTTTATAAAAAATATTTTGAAGAAAAATTAAAAATAATAGAGAAATTTTATTGACAAAATTTTTTCTATGGAGTAAAATTATAGATTTATTTGACAGACATAGCTTTTTAATGTATAATTAATTAATATTAAAGCTCTGGAAGGAATGGGTGTCGAATGAATCAAATGCAAATTATCAAGAGAGAACTTGAGAACCACATAGGAAAGAAAGTTATTGTGAGAGCCAACAAGGGCAGAAAAAAAATCGTAACAAGGAAGGGAATCCTAAAGGCAACTTACCCAAGTCTTTTTGTACTTGAGGTTTTTAATGGAGAAGAATTAGTAACTGCAAGCTACACTTATTCAGACGTATTGACATCGACAGTTCAAGTCACAGTTTTAGATGAAGAAGTTGCTTATAAAGATGCAAAAATGATATCATAAAATCTTTTATATATTTAGATTTGTGGCAGGTGTTAAGGCACCTGTTTTTTTTATTACAGAAATTTATTTTATCCTAGCTAATCCTTACGAAGCTTATAATTTATTTTTACTAACTCATAAGACCCTATGAAGTCATAAATTTTAATGAGTTTATATTTTTTTATTAAGTCATAAAAACTTGTGAGCCCATAAGTTTTTATAAGTTAGTGAGCTTTTATTAACTTGTATAAAATTAGAAAGTTTTAGAAAAGAAATGACAGAGTATATTTTTGAATTTTTTATTTGGATCGAGAGTATAAAAGTTTGCTTTAATAAATAAGAGGCAAGTAGAAGTTGCCAAAGCAAACTTAAGATTTTTTATTATATAGAAGTGTGTAAGAAGTGAATTAAAAATTAAAAAATTGTAATAAAAAAGCCACCCCTAAGGGTGGCAAAAATTTTATAAATTATTCACTTGCATAGTTATCGAAGTAACCTTGGATAAAGATGACTGGAGTACCCTTGTCACCTGATCCACTTGTAAGGTCACAAAGACTTCCAAGTAAGTCAGTGATTCTTCTAGGAGTAGTTCCTAGTGTTTCGTCTTTTCCAACAAGGTCTTTTTGCTTGTGAGAAATTTTTTCTTTCATTGCAGCAGTTGCGTGTTCAGTGTCCATATCCTTTAAGTCAGTGTCTGCAATGTATTTGATTTTAAGTTCGCTTGGTTGACCAGCAAGTTCATCAGTGTGGGCAGGTGATACAACTGGGTCTGCAAGTTCCCAAATTTTTCCAACTGGATCCTTGAAGGCACCGTCGCCATAAATCATAACTTCTACTTGCTTATTGTATTTTTCAATTAGTTTCTTTTGAACTTCTTTTACAAAAGCTTCTCCATTTCTTGGGAATAGCTTTAATCTTGTGTCAGATGCAAAGTTTGATCCAAGTAGACCAAATTCTTGATTGTAGCCACTTCCATTAATGGATTCATTTAATATATCGTCGAGACCAAGAACAACTTTTGCTCCTTCGTCTTTTAAAAGTCTCTTTATTGAAAATCTTGTGTGAGTTGATCCAATAAGAACTTCATCTGTGTAATTTAGAATAGTCTTAGGATCATTTGAGAAGTGAATGTCGCAGTTGCCACCACAAATTTCCTTGTAAAGAGTTACATAATCAATACCTGTAAATTCGTGTTTAACTTCTTCACCAAAGATTCTTCTGTAATCTTTTTCTTCTAAGACATCTGTGAATGGATTGATCTTTGCTTCATAAAGAAGGCTTGGATCCATTAGTGAATTTCCAACTTCATCAGATGGGTAGGAGAAAAGAAAATGTATTTTCTTTCCTGATTTTGCAATACCCCTTAGGATTGTTGAAAATCTGTTACGGCTAAGAATTGGGAATACTATTCCAATTTCCTTGTCGAACTTTTTGTTAATGTCTTCTGCTATGTCATCAATAGTAACATAGTTGTTTTGTGCTCTTGCAACTAAAGATTCTGTTACTGCAACAATATCCTTGTCCCTCACAGAAATATTTTCTGATTCAAGAGCCTTTCCTAGGGAATCAACGACAATATCGACTAGATTGTCTCCACTTTTTACAATAGGTGTACGGATTCCACGTACTACTGTACCAATGTATCTTTGCATAATTCCTCCTACATTTAAATAAACTACTTTTTTACTTCAAAATTATACACGATGGATAATAAAATGTAAAATATTTTTTTAAAAAATTTCAAAAAAATTTTTAAAGACTTTAAAAATATTATTATTTCAAGGCTTTGTTGGGGAAATTAATAAATTCACTGTACATCTGTAACCACTTTGTAATATAATTGATTAAGATTATAGAAAGGTGTTTTTATGATAAAATTTGAAAATATTTATAAGGAATACAACAATGGTGTCGCTGCACTATCAAATGTAAATATTGAAGTGCCACGTGGCGATTTTGTTTTCTTAGTTGGGCCATCAGGTGCAGGGAAGTCTACTATGATAAAACTTCTTATAAGAGAAGAAAAAGCTAATCGTGGAAAAATTTTTATTGGCGATGATGAAATAACTAAAATTTCAAAATATATGATTCCTAAACTTAGGAGAAATATTTCTGTTGTCTTCCAAGACTTTAGACTTTTAGAAAAGAAAACTGTTTTTGAGAATGTGGCCTTTGCCCTAGAAATTCTTGGAGAGTCAAAAAAAGAAATAAATAAAAAAGTTGAGTACGCTCTTGACCTTGTTAACTTAAGTGACAAGGTAAAAAATTATCCTTCTGAGCTATCTGGTGGAGAGTCACAAAGGGTTGCCATTGCAAGAGCAATTGTAAATGATGCTCGCTATTTAGTTTGTGATGAGCCAACAGGTAATCTTGATGAGTCAACTGCTTGGGATATTATGACTGCCTTAAAAAATATTAATGATGCAGGGAAAACTATTATAATGGCTACTCACGCAGTTAATATTGTAGACAAGTTTAATAAAAGGGTAGTGACCCTAGACCATGGTGCTATTGTTTCTGATATAAGGGAAGGAGGTTACTATGAAGGTAATAAGACAGTTCTCTAATCTTGTTAGAGAAGCCTTCTCAAGTTTGTGGAGAAATAAAACTATGTCCTTTACTTCTGTAATTTCCATTACAGCCATGCTTACACTTTTTGGTGTAGTTATGCTTATGATTTTGAATTTAAATGGACTGGTATTTCAAACTGGAGAAAAGTTAGACAAGGTTGTATTTTTCTTAAAGGACGATGCAAAGCCTAAGGATGTAAATGCTTTTATTGACAAGCTCGATGAAAATAAAAAGGTAAAAAAGGTTGCCTATGTTTCTAAGGAAGAAGCCCTAGAGGAATTCAAAGAAGGTTTTGGAGAAGACTCTTCAATCCTAGATAACATTCCTGGTGGGAACCCTCTACCAGCTTCTATAACTGTTGAGATGAAGGAGCTTTCCTATGGAAAGGAAATTGAAGACAAGTATAAGGACCTTCCAATTGTTGAAGACCACAACTATTACTATGACTTTGTAACTCAAATGATGAAAATCCAAAATGGAGTTAAGTATGTGGGAGCAGCAATTGTTCTAATCCTAGTTTTGATTTCTGTTTTAATTATTCACAACACAATTAAGATTGCTATTTCAAACAAGGAAAAGGAAATAAACATAATGAAGTATGTTGGGGCAACTAATACTTATATAAGGGGACCCTTCTTAATAAATGGAATTATTTTTGGAATTCTCGGTTCAGCCATATCAGGTTTCTTGACACTGAGACTTTATGGAATAATTTTTGACAGGTTAAACCCACAACTCCATGATATTACAGGTGTAGATATGATAAGAGCTGCATCTGTTAGGATGGACTTATATATTGTATTTTTATGCATAGGTGTTGGAATTGGATTTTTTGGATCCTTATTCTCTACTAAAAAGTATTTAGATGTGTAGGTGAAAGAATGTATAGTAAGAAAAAGATTCTTGCAATTTGCCTGGCTGCCATAATGGCTACACCAAGTGCAAGTTTTGCCAAGAGCTCTAAGACTCTAACTATTGAAAAAAATAAAAAAATTGAACAAAAAAGAAAAATCAATTCAAAAATGAAGGAGCAAAAGACTAATATTTCTAACACAGAAACAGAAAAGGACTCCATTTCTGATGAAATTGAAACTTTAGATGCCAAGATTCTAGAGAAGTCTAACAAGATTCAATCACTTGAAAAAGAAATTAATAAACTCAACCAAGATATAGCTGAAAATCAAAAAAAAATGCAAGAGGCTCAGGCAAATCTTGAAGCAAATACGAAATCCCTAAGATCAAGATTAAGGGAAATGTATAAGAGAGGTAATATAACTTATATTGAAGTTTTGTTAAACTCTAAAGACATCGAAGAGTTACTTAGGAATAACGAAATTATTTCTTCTATAGCAAGAGCTGACAGAGAACTTATTGAGTTTATAAAGACTCAAATCGACACTATAAAAAACACTGAAGAAAGATTAAAAGTAGATAGAGAAAAACTTTCTGTTAGCAAGGCTGCTGTTGAATCTGAAAGACAAGGATATCAAGATGCAGTTAATGCAAAGAATGAGTATATGAAGGTTCTTGAAAAAAATATAGATGCCTATAAGCTAGAATATGAAAAGGCTCAATCAGATTGGCAAAATCTAGATTTAGAAATTTTAAAACTTCAAAAGGAAATTGAAGTTCAAAAGAAAAGGGAAAATGAGGCAAAGGCAAGGGCTCAAAGGGCTTCATCTAATAGGACAAATAGGGTTAACAGCAACATAAGTGTTGCATCAAGACCAAGAGATGGACAAGCATACACTTGGCCAGTGCCAGGTCATTACTCAATATCTTCACCTTTTGGTTACAGAAAGCATCCAATTCTAGGCTATTCTAAATTCCACTCAGGTATAGACATACCGGCACCAAGTGGAACGCCAATAGTTGCAGCTAAGTCAGGTACAGTAATTTTATCAAGACTTATGAGTGGCTATGGAAATGTAATAATGATAGACCATGGTGACACAGTAACAGTTTACGCTCACTGTTCTGCACTTAACAAGTCAGTAGGAGATTCTGTATCAGCAGGAGATGTTGTGGCCTTTATTGGTACAACAGGTTTATCAACAGGACCACATCTTCACTTTGAGGTTAGGGTTAATGGATCACCAGTAAATCCATTGGGATATGTATAATGAAAAAAAATAAATTTTTAAAAGTAGCAGCAGTTGTTATCTTAATTTTAACAACTGCTGTTGTTACGAGAATATTCACAGTAAAAAGTATTTTAGCTACAAATGAAAACTTTGGAAAGGTAGTCTTACTTGAAAAGTATTTAAAGGAAAACTACCTCTACAATAAGGACATAAAAGAAGAAAATCTTGAGACTGGAATTTTAAAGGGGCTAGTCGCAGGACTTGAAGATCCTTATTCACAATATCTCACAAAAGATGAGATGAAAAAATTGTCAGAGCAAACCACAGGCAAGTTCCAAGGCATAGGAGTTATAATTTCTCCTGCAGAAGATGGAACTGTAACAGTAGTTTCTCCTATAAAGGGTTCACCAGCTGATAGGGCTGGCATAGAGTCTGGCGACAAGATTTTAAAAATCAATGGCAAGGACTTCTCTGCAGACAAAATTGATCAGGCATCAAAGGAGATGCGTGGTGAGGTAGGTACAAGTGTAAAGATTTTAATTTTAAAGAAGAAAAATCTAAAGACAGAAGAAGTTGAGATCAAAAGAGAAGAGATAAAAATCGACTCTGTATTAAAAAATAAAATTGGAGACTATGGCTACATTGGTATAACAATGTTTGACGAAGAGACAGGTAAGGACTTCAAAAAAGTTTTAAGAGAACTCACTGATGAAGGCGTCAAGGGAATAGTCCTAGACATGAGGGGAAACCCTGGTGGAGTTGTGGACTCAGCCTATGAAATTGGAGATGCAATTCTTCCAAAGACAAACTTCGTAACCTTGAAGAACAACAAGGGAGAAGTCATAGAAGACTACAAAACTGACGACAAGTACAACGACATCAAGATGGTAGTCCTTGTTAACGAAGGGTCAGCTTCAGCATCAGAAATTTTGGCAGGAGCAATAAGCGACCTTCATAGGGCAAAAATTGTTGGTAAGAAAACCTATGGCAAGGGAGTAGTACAAAATGTAATTGCCTTGCCAGAAGGAGATGGATTAAAACTTACAACCTCAGAATACTTCACACCAAGTGGCGACTCAATTAATAAATTAGGAATAAAACCCGACGTAGAAGTAAACCTTCCAGAAAATGTTAAGGGAATTGGAGTAGACTATCTCAAAACAGATACACAACTTCAAAAGGCCCTAGAGATATTGAAGGAAAAATAAAGTTTAGAAAAATAAAATTTAAGAAGAATTAAAGCAGCCAGAGAAAGGCTGCTCAGATTGTAGACAAACCCAGGAATAATTCCTG
>NZ_KQ960214.1:0-14037 GCF_001553125.1 Peptoniphilus sp. DNF00840 | reverse complement strand
TGGTTTGTTAGTCCAACTTTTGGGGGTCAGTTCAGATTGCCGAAAATATTTTATAAAATTTTACTTCTTAATAGTTTACCAAACACTGACAAGGAGCATTGATATGTCGTCAACTTGTTGGCTATCTGTAAACTCTTCTAATTCATTGTTTATGTTGTCAAGTATGTCGCTGTTGTAATTAGTAACTATGTTCAAAACTCTCTCGTGACCAAAGGCTTCCTTGTCTGAGTTCCTTGCCTCTTCAACTCCGTCAGTCATAAAGAGGAGGTAGTCGCCAGCGTGAAGTTTTATTTCCTTTTCTTCGTAGTCAGGCTTGGCAAAAAATCTCGAGATTGGATAACCTCTTGACTCAAGCTTCATAGCCTCCCTATCTCTAACTCTAAGTGGCAAGGGCAAGTGACCTGCGTTGGAAAAAGTAAAGGTCTTCTTCTTTAAGTTATAAACTCCATAAAAGCATGTGAAGTAATTTTCTATCTCTAGCTTTAGACCAGTGAACCTCTTGCAAAGTTCCAGCAAAGTTTTCTTTGGCGAAGCTTGGACCGACTTGTCAAGGGTCCTCACCATGGACTTGATAAACATTGTTACCATAGAGGCTGCAAAGCCGTGGCCTACTGAGTCTGCGATGTACATTCCTATGTTCTCATCATCAATTTGAAAGACGTCAAACATATCTCCACTTAAAATTGTTGAAGGCTTGTAGAGGTAGTTGACCTTTAAATTTTTTATAAAGCCCTTGTCGGGAAGGACCTTCTTTTGTATTAGGGAAGCTGCATTTGTTTCGTTGGTCATAAACCTATTCTTGTCTATGAGTTCCTTTTGAAGCTTCCTCGCCATTGTTACGTTCCTAAAAACTTCTACAACACCAAGAATCTCTCCACTCTTGTTAATTATTGGCGAGCACTTAACAGAAAAGACCATGCTCCCAATATTCTCTTCCCTCTGAATGACTTCGCCACTCATTAGGGCTCTCTTGGTTATCTCTGGGTCAAAGAGGTCTTCTCCAAGTATGCAGACTTTCTTGTCTGGATCGTAACCCAAGAGGTCTTCCATGGCCTTGTTAACAAAGACAACTTTTTCTTTATAGTCTAGGACCCTAACAAGGTCTGCAATTGCATTTAGAACTTGAAAGTCTACATTTTCGTCAATTTTTTCTCTTTCCATTTTGTCTCCCATGAGTCACCATCCTTTCATCAATGATTTCAGTATAACAAATGAAGTCCTACTAAACAATTATCTTCTTGGCTTTGGACCATAGTATTGGTAGTAGTAGGTCTTTAGTCTTCCGTTATATAATTTTCTATTTCTGTCTGCTTTTTTGCCAAAGTTTTTTTCAAAGTTTTCATTGGCTGTGATTATATAATAGGACCAAGTCTTTAGTGACCTTGCAAGTTCTCCAAGTTCCTTGTTAAGTTCGTCTACATCTTCTTTTCCAATTCTCTCTCCATAAGGTGGGTTAGTTATTATAACTCCGTAGTCATCTGGTAGGTCCAAGTCCCTTATGTCTTTTTGGAAGAAGGAAATGTCCTCCTCTAGTCCCAAGATTTCTGCATTGGCTCTCGCAATTTGGATAGCCTTGTGGGATACATCTGATGCGAGAATTTCTAATTTTTCATCGTACTTTATTTCTGAGTAGCACTTCTTCTTTTCTTCTTTAAAAAGTTCTTCGTCAAAGAATTTAAATTTTACAAAGTCAAAGTCCCTCATAAGTCCTGGTGCAATATTTTTTTCTATCATGGCTGCTTCTATAGGGATTGTGCCTGAACCACAGAAGGGGTCTGCCAAGATCCTGTCCTTCTTCCAAAAACTTAATTTAACAAGAGATGCTGCAATAGTTTCTGATAGGGGTGCCTTGTAGTTCACTTCTCTGTAGCCCCTCTTGTGAAGGCCATCGCCTGATGTGTCCATGGTAATTTCTGCAATGTCATTTAAAAGTGACACTTCAATCTTAACTCTTGGTCCAGACTTTTCGAACCAAGAGACCTTGTATTTCATTTTTAATTTTTCGATTATTGCCTTTTCTGTAATTCTTTGGCAGTCGGAGATAGAAAATAATTTTGACTTCCTGCTCCTTCCCTGGATGATGAACTGATCATCTTCTGCGATGTAGTCCCACCAGCTTATCTCGAAGACCTTGTCGAATAATTCTTCAAAGGTCTCTGCCCTAAAGGAGTCAATTAATAGTAAGACTCTCTCTGCCGTCCTGAGTCTTAAATTTAAAATGGCAATGTCCTTTAGTTGGCAAGATATTTTTATTTTTCCATCGCTAACTTCTAAGTCTTCGTAACCAAGGTCAAGGAGTTCTCTTTTTGTAACTGCCTCAAGTCCTATGTTAGTAGTTGCGATTAATTTTATGTTTTTCATTTTACACCTCGCTTCCATTATACTAAATTTTAAAATTTTTTCCTCGAATTAAATTTAATGTGATAATTTATTTAAAATGGGTAAGATGTAATTGTAAAATATTTATTGGGGGTAATAAAATGAAATTAACTGAAACAGTACAAACTGCTGATTGGAAAGCTGAAAAGCACGTTCCTGTAATCCACGTTGAAAGAGCTGATGGTCTTCTAAAGATTAAGGCTTTAGTTGGAGAAGAAATCGAACATCCTAACACATTAGAACACCACATCGCTTGGATCAAAGTATTCTTCAAACCTGAAGGAGAAAAATTCCCAGTTGAAGTTGGTTCTTATGAATTTGCAGCTCACGGCGAAGCAGACCTATTCACTATTCCATGTGTAGAAGCAGCAGTTAAGACTGACAAGGGCGGAGAAGTTTACGCTCTAAGCTACTGCAACATCCACGGACTTTGGGAAAACACAGTAGAAGCTTAAGTATAATATTAAAGGACTTTGCAAGTTGTTAATAATTATCCTCCCATCATCATAGGGTTCTCTCTTGATGCTTCACGTTTAGCCCTCCGGCTCATGGCGGCGAAACTTCAGGAGAAAAGCCACTAGGCTCATTGAAACCCTAGTATGATATTGGGACGATTTATTAATTCTGCAACAGTCCTTTTTTTCTATCAAATATCTTGTAATGGCTAAAACTTTTTCTTCTTACAGCATGCTTGAAATTTTTATGCTACAAGACTCTTTATTATCTAAACTTAGTAACGATAATCATTATTGACCATCTTTCTCATATATGTTATCATAATAGAGGAAAATGATATATTATGAGGTGTATGTATGAAATTAACACAAGAAATAAAAGACTTTATTGCTGAAGAGCTTGCTTATATTGCAACTGTAGACGAGAATGGCAACCCTAATATAGGTCCAAAAAGAACTATGAGAGTTCTTGATGATGAACATCTTATCTTTTGCGAAAATACAAATGGCAAGCACCATGCCAATATTAAAGATAACGGCAAGATAGCTGTTGCCTTTGTTAAAAGAGAAGACAACAAGGGCTTTAGGATCGTAGGTACAGCCAAATCTTATACAGACGAAGAGCATATGAACCTAGCTAAGGAAAAGGCTGGAGTAATGCCAAAGGCTGCTGCTGTAATCATAGATGTAGAAAAAATCTATACCCTTGATTCAGGTCCAATAGCTGGAAAATTATTAGAAGCTTAAGTTTTATAGTTAATAATAGTTCAACAAAAAAGGGACTTTTGCAAAAGTCCTAACATAGAAAAAGACGAGGAAACTAAAAATCCTCGTCTTTTTTTATATAATGCATTATTTAAAATGAAGCAAAAGCTCGACTTCATTTAAAATTTTATTTTATAAATAGTGAATTGATATCTATGTCCTTATCAATCATCTTTGTATCAAGCATAAAGTTCTTTGTTCTTTCAAAGCCTTCCTTGTCCTTGTCAGTAATTTCTGTTGAGAAGTCGTACATCTTATACATTGTATCGTAAGCTTCTTCGTCAAGAGATAGGGCCTTCATAACAATATCCTTTGTTTCCTTTTCATTGTTTACCATGTAGTCGGCAATCTCTTTTTGTCCTTCCATTAACTTGTCTATTACATCCTTGTGTTCATTGTAGAATTTTTCAGATGTTGCTACACAAATTATTGCATCTATTAGACCCTTACCATTTGTTATTTCGTGCTTACCAGACCTAACTGCATTGTAGCCTGCTGGTCCGCCTAGCATTGCCACATCAATTGCACCTGATTCAAGAGCAGCTGCTGCATCTGGAATGGACATATTCATGTACTCTACATCATCAATTGACATACCAGCCTTTTTTAAGTAGGCGATTAAAAGTTCGTGTAGGTTTGTGCCAGTAGGACCTGCAATTTTTTTGCCCTTTAAAGACTCAGGACTTGTTAGTGATGGGTCCTTTGAATAAAGTCCAAAGGCTTCGGGTGCTCTTGAATACATATTTAACACCTTTAAGTCAACTCCATTGGCCTTAGCAAGAATTGCAGAAGAACCACCTAGGGCATATAGGACATCAACATCTCCTGATGCAAGTGCTTGAGTTTGGTCTGCTCCACTTGTTATCTCCTTGTAGTTTACCTTTACACCTGGCATAGCCTTTCCAAAGATACCTAATTCTTTTTCAACTATTGATGGTACATTAAGTGGTGATGTTACATAAGTGATGTTTAATTCATTAAGGGATAATTTATCTCCCTTGTCATCTTCCTTTTTGTTGTCACTCTTGGCACATCCTGCAAGTAAAAGTAGTGACATTAAAATTAATCCTATCTTAGCTAATTTTTTCATTTCTTTCTCCTTTAATTAAATCGTTAAAATGTTCCTTTAATTCATCGCTTTCCATTTTTCTATCTTCAAGATAAAAGTCGTCAATGATTTTGCCCTGCTTCATTATTAATATTCTAGTCCCCATTACAAGTGCCTCTTCTATGGAGTGAGTTACAAATAAGAATCCAACTTTTTCTTCTTCAAAGAGATTTAAAAGTTCCTTTTGCATTTCTCTTCTTGTAAATCCATCTATAGCTGCAAAGGGTTCGTCCATTAATAAATAGTCTTTTTTTGCAACTAGGGCCCTGGCTATGCTGACCCTACTTTGCATTCCACCTGAAAGCTGAGAAGGATAGGCTCCTTCAAAGCCTACAAGTTTTATTTTTTTTATCCACTCATCAACAAGCTTGTCATCCCTTTTGTTTTTAAGAGAGAACTCTATATTTTCTCTCACATTCTTCCAAGGAAATAGTCTTGGGTTTTGGAAGACCATAGAGGTGGAAAGCTTGTTGGTCACAATCTCGCCTGATGAAACTTCTTCAAGTCCAGAAATTAATTTCAAGAGGGTTGACTTGCCACAACCTGACTCTCCAATTAAAACTGTCCTCTCATTAGTCTTGACTTCTAAGTTTAGGTTTTTTATGACTTGGATTTCTTCCTTGCCCAGCATATAATTTTTGCAAACATCTTTAAGAATTATACCACTCATTGCGAAGATCTCCCTTTAAGCACCTAGTTGCTATCTTAACAAAAATAAAGTCTGTCAAGTAACCAATGCAACCTATCATAATTATGCCAACTATTACCCTGTCTATGCGAGACATCTGCCTAGCAAAGTTTATCATATAACCAAGACCACTTGATGCGGCAATCATTTCAGCAGCTATGATGGACCTCCAACTGTATCCCAGGGCAATTCTCATTCCTACAAAAATATCCTTTAGGGCACAAGGTATAGAAATTTTTATAAATTTCTCAAATTTGTTGTAGGAAAATACATCGCCCACTTCTAAGAGGTCGGGGTCCACTACCATAAATCCCTTTTGTATATTTAAGAATAAGGGAAAGAAGGATGCAAGAACAATGATGACAGTTTTTGTTCCTTCTCCTATCCCAACCCACAATATAAGTATAGGGACAAGACTGAGGGGCGGAACATTTTTTAAAAACTCAAAAATCCCCTCAAAGTATATGCTAGTCTTGGGATAAATAATAAATAAGCTGGCAAAAAAACTTGCAAGGATAAAGGCTATTGTAAATCCTATGAAGACTCTCTTGAGACTAATTAAGATATCCCTAAATATTGATCCGTCTAAAAACATTTCTCGACCTGTGACCAATACTCTTCCTGGTGACGGAAGTATGTATTCACTCCAAATATTCATCATGGAAAGAGCCTGCCACAAAATAATAATTATAAGAAATATTAAAGATTTTTTCATTCTCCTAGTCATTTATTACTATCTCCTTATGACCTTCTCTTGCATAATAAATAAACTTGAGTCAGCTTACTTTAAGTTGCACAAAAGTTTTTACTGCTTAACTCATTGAATACTACTTCTTAATTAATTTTGTTTTGATAATTAGTATCATAAAAATTATAATATATTTTCTATCTTAAATGTATAAATTTTATAAAAAAAACTATTTAAGATCCTACTCCTAAATAGTTTTTCTCTTTTATTTAATTCCTATAGTGATGCCTTATAAATTTCTAGGACGTCGTCCTTTGTAAGTTCTACTACACCTTTTATTGTTCCACCGGCATGTCTTGTTGCTGCTTCAGCCATCACTTCTAGTTTTTCATCATCAATTCCAACTTCGCCAAGTGTCATTGGGATACACATATCTTGTTCAAAGAAGGCATGAAGGTATCCTATTGCCTTCTTAGCATCCTTCATCTTGTCATCAGTTACTGCCATATTAAAAACATTTATACCAAAGTCCCTAATCATATCTACAGTTTCTTCATTTAAGATGTGATTCAAAAATCTTGGTGTCAAAATTGCAAGTCCAATCCCATGAGTTATGTCATAGTAAGCAGAAAGTTCGTGTTCCATTGCGTGAACTGACCAGCCTGTTGACTTACCAGTTGATAGAAGTCCATTGATTGCCCAAGATGAAGCCCACATAATGTTAGCTCTTGCTTCATAATTTTCAGCTTCTTCCATAGCTATTGGTCCGTAGTGGATGCAAGTTTTTAAAATTCCTTCGGCAAGTCTGTTTTGCATGTAAGCTCCGTCACCAAGTGTGAAATAATTTTCCATAGTGTGGCTCATAATGTCGGCTATTCCTGCTGCTGTGTGCTTAACATTTACAGAATAAGTTGTTTCTGGATTCATAATTGAAAACTTTGGAAGAGTGTAGGCTGATCCAAAGCCTAGCTTTTGATTTGTCTCTAAGTTTGTTATAACTCCACCAGCATCCATCTCTGAACCTGTTGCTGCAAGTGTCAATATAGTTCCAATAGGAAGTGCCTTCTCAATTTTCGCTTTCTTAATTACGATGTCCCAAGGATCGCAGTCAAGGTAGACTGCTCCTGCAACTAATTTTGAAAGGTCGATTACAGATCCACCACCAACTGCCAAGATGAAGTCAAGATCATTTTCTCTTACAATCTTTACTCCTTCTCTTGCTGAGTCAACTCTTGGGTTTGGTTCTATTCCAGCAAGTTCCTTGTAAAAGATGTCATTGTCTTCAAAAATCTTTACAACCTCATCGTAAAGACCACTTCTCTTAATTGAACCTCCACCATAGGCAAGCAAAACTCTTGACCCATATTTTTTAATTTCAGAAGCCAAGTTTTTCATTTGATCCCTTCCAAAAAGAATTTTCGTGTTTACGTTAAATATAAAATCTTTCATAATTCCTCCTAGTTTTTAAACTGTGAATTGTAAAGTCCTGCATAAATTCCATCTCGTGCAAGAAGTTCCTTGTGATTTCCATTTTCCACAATGTCGCCCTTGTCTAGGACCAAAATCACATCAGAGTTCACAATAGTGGAAAGCCTGTGGGCAATGACAAAGTTGGTCCTTTCTTTTAAGAGGTTCTTCGTTGCCTTTTGAATAAGTGCCTCTGTCCTCGTATCTACTGATGAAGTTGCTTCGTCTAAGATTAAAATTTCTGGGTCTGACAAGAGGGCCCTTGCAATTGTCAAAAGTTGTCTCTGTCCCTGAGAGATATTTGATGCCTCTTCATTTAAGACTGTGTCGTAGCCATCTGGAAGCTTCTCAATAAAGGAGTGACAGTAGGCCTTCTTAGCTGCTTCAATAACTTCTTCTTTTGTGGCATCTTGCCTGCCATAGAGAATGTTGTCGTAAATTGTCCCCCTAAAGAGCCAAGAGTCTTGGAGGACCATTCCAAATAATGACCTCAAATTTTTTCTTGAAACATCACTTATGTCTACTCCATTTATCTTGATGCTTCCCCTATCAATATCATAAAACCTCATTAATAGATTTACAATAGTTGTCTTGCCAGCTCCTGTTGACCCAACAATAGCAACAGTTTTGTTTTTCTCAACACTAAGGTTTAAGTTGTTGATGACAGGAGTCTTTTTGTCGTAGGAAAAGTAAACTTCATCAAACTCAATGTCTTCCACTGGTCTTTTTATTTCATCTGTCACAATTTCTTCTTCTGGCTCTTGGTCTAAGAATTCAAAAATTCTTTCAGCAGCGGCAATAGAAGCCTGAAAAATTGAAGCCATCTCTGCCAGCTGCTCTATTGGGTTTGCAAGTCTTCTAACGTATTGGATAACTGCTTGGATGTCCCCAACAAATAACTTACCAGATAGGACTAAAAGGCCACCAACAATAGAAAGCATTACATAGCCAAGGTTGGAAATAAAGGTCATAATTGGTAGCATGATTCCCGTCATAAAGGATGCACGGTAGCTAACCTCATAGAGATTTTCATTGATGTCCAAGAATTCCCTCTCAGCCCTTCCTTCATAGTTAAAGGCCTTGATGAGTTCTGAGCCAGAGAAGTTTTCTTCAACGAAGCCAACCATGGACCCAAGGCCTTGGGACTTTCTCCTAAAGTATCCCTGAGACTTCTTTGAAATAAATTTTGTAGAAAAGTAAGTCATTGGGAGGGTAAATAAAAAGACCAAGGTCAAAATTGGCGAAATTTTTATCATAACTGTCAAAATTCCAACTATTAACACAATAGAAGAAAGGATTGATGAAATTGTCTGTTGCAGGTTTTTGCCAAGGGTCTCAACATCGTTGGTCATCCTTGACAAGAGGTCTCCAGTCTTGTTCTTGTCGTAATAAGAAGTTGGGATGTACTTTACCTTTTCAGAAATTTCTCTCCTGAATTTTGCAATTAAGTCTTGGGTCACATCAACTAGGAGCCTTCCCCTAAAAAATTCAAAAACTCCTTGTAAGATATAAACCACCGCAAGGGCGATGCAAATTTTTACAAGGTAGTCAAAGTCAATCCTCGTATTCATCTTTAAGTTTTCAAAAATTCTTGTAGTAATATTCCCAATGAGTTTTGGAGAAAAAATTTCAAAAATTGATGAACCGATTGTGAGAAAAATCGCAAGGAAGAGAAAGAACTTATAGGCTTTTAAATATGAAATTATTCTTAAAATTGTGTTGTTATTCTTCTTCATAAGCTTGTCCCTGACTAATTGCGATTTCCCTATAAACTTCGTTGGTCCTCATTAGGTCTTGGTGGTTGCCATAGCCTGCCACCCTTCCATCTTCTAAAACCAAAATCTTATCTGCATTTAATATTGTGGCAACTCTTTGGGCAACAACAAGAACAATTTTATCTTCAAGCTTCTTCTTTAAAATTTGCCTAAGCTCGTAGTCCGTCTTGTAATCAAGAGCCGAGAAGGAGTCGTCGAAGAGGTAGACTGATGCGTCACGAGTAAGAGCCCTTGCCATGGCAAGTCTTTGCCTTTGACCACCTGAAAGGTTCCTTCCAGCCCTAGAAATTTTCTTTTCCAAAGGCTTGTCACCTAAAAATTCATGGGCCCTGGCATTTTTTAAAGAAGCTAGCATCTTTTCATCCTCAGCATCTTCCTTGGCATAGGATAAGTTTTCAGCAACAGTCTTTGAGAAAAAGAAATTTTCTTGTGGCACATAGGAAATCTCCTCCCTAACTTCATAATTGTTCAAAGTCTTTATATCAATTCCATTTAAGAAAAGTTCTCCATCACCTGGTTCGTAAAATTGAAGTAAAAGTCTTATGAGACTTGACTTGCCTGACCCAGTTCCACCAATGATGCCTAGACTTTCTCCCCTCTTCACATCAAAACTTATGTCATTTAAAACTTTTTGAGATGCATCGGGATAGGCAAAGGAAAGATTTTTCGCTTCGATTTCATAAATATCGCCAGATAGTTTTTTATCTCCACCAGTTTTTGTTGATTCATATTCCAAAACTTCCTTAATCCTATCCATGGAAGCAAAGGTCCTTGGAAGAAGTGACAAGAGAAAACTCATCATTATCATGGCAGATAGGACTTGGGTGATGTATTGGATGAAGGCCATTAGGTCCCCAATCCCCATCTCCCTTATGTCGATGAGCCTTGCACCAAAGTAGAGAACAAAAATAATTCCAAAATTTAAAATTATCCCCAGCATTGGTCTTACGTTGATGAGGAGTTTATTGACCTTAGCTGCCATTTCTTGATAAGAAAGGTTAGCTCCATCAAAAATTTCTTCTTCGTAAGCATCCTTTGAGAAGGCTCTTATAACCCTGAGACCAGTTAACCTTCTCCTAAAGAGTTCGTTTAACTTATCGAGTCTACTTTGTAAAATTGGAAAGTAAGGAAGACCCTTCTTAAAGACAAAATAAATTCCCATACCAATGAAGGGAATTGTGATGGGAAAGACTGCCGACAACTTGACGTTAGTTGAGAGTGCCATAATGAGACCACCAATGAACATAAGGTGACCCCTAACAAGAGGTCTAAGTCCCATTAAGACCATTTGCTCAACTTGATTGACGTCATCAGTTGTCCTTGTGATAAGTGAGGAAATAGAAAAATGTTCCACATCATCAAAACTCAGATAATTAATTTTTTTAAAAAGCTTGTACCTAAGGTCTCTCGAGAAGGCCATAGTAGTCTTAGAAGAATGATAGGCAGCAGAAGCCCTGCACATGACAGTAAAGATAACGACGATGATCATGACGCCACCAATCTTTAAAACATAATTAGTGTCTCCATAAGCAACCCCCTTATCAATGACAAGACTCATTAGCTTAGGAAGAAAAAGTTCACCAAGTGCATTGCCAAAGGTGAGAAGGACAACAACAATAATTCTTAACTTGTATTTATTTAACCCCTTGTATAAATTCATAACTCCTCCGTCATTTCATTCTAACATATAGAAAATTTAAAATAAAATTCAGTGACTAAGTCAATTACTTGCTATAATGAAGGAGAGGTGATATAAATGGAAAAAAATCCAATACCACAAGGAAGATACTTGCCAGCAAAAAAGTCAAAGGGTTTCATCTACTCAGCAGGTATGACGCCAAGACTCGATGGCAAATTAATCTTAGAAGAAAAAGTCACAAGCGACAAAGAAATTTCTTTTTATCAAGAAGCTGTAGTCCAAGCAACAAAAAATGCCCTAACAGCAATAAAAAATACTTTAGAAGATGGAGAAATCTTAGAAGAAATAATAAATATGACAGTCTATGTAAATGCCGAAGAAGGATTCACTGACCACTCAAAGATAGCAGACCTAGGATCAAACTATCTCTTTGAAGTTCTAGGAGAAAAAGGCATCTCACCAAGAACAGCCCTAGGCGTAAAGACCCTACCAGGCAAGGCCCCAGTAGAAATACAACTAGTAGCAAGTTATAAGTAGGTCAAAAATGAATTACACAATTGGCGAGCTTGCAAATATATTTAATATCTCATGGTTTCTTATCATGAATTATTTTTTTAAGTAAGCCTGCATAATTTTATAAGCTTTGACTTTTAATATGCTAATTGATAACATTTTAATAAAATACATTAGGAGATATGTAAACAATGAACAATTTTAAAAAAATTTCTGCAACTTTAGCATTATCCATATCATTAATAGGAAGTGTTTCTGCTGCAAAAGTGAAAAACGACATAAAGATAGAAATAAATGGTAAAAATGTAATTTCAGATGTTTCACCATTCATTGAAAAAGATAGAACTTTAGTACCAATCAGAGTAATTTCTGAAAACTTAGGTTACGAAGTTGGATGGGACAATAAGTCTAAAAAAGTTACAGTAAAAAATAATGAAAAAACTATTGAACTTGTAGTTGGTAAAAAAGATGTAAAAGTAAATGACAAAGTCACTGCCATCGATGTTCCACCAATGATTAAAAGTGAAAGGACTTTTGTCCCACTAAGATTTATATCTGAATCTTTCGATAATGATGTTAATTGGGACAATAACACCAGGACGGTTAAGATAAATAAAAAAGAAAATAAAGTCGCAAGTATTTTTGATGACAAAAAATCCTCTAGCATACTTTATTCCAATCCAGTCCCAAAAGACGAAAAAGAAAAAAATAACAATATATCAAATGACTGGCATAGACCACGAGATAAACATACAAATGAAGACGCAACTAGAATAATCACACCTTTTGTTAACAGGTATACTGACAATAAAAACAATGATAACTTAACACACATAGTAGTAGTACCATCACACAATAATATAGAATCCACTAAAGTAACTTCTACAACCAAAAAAACTTATGCGAAATCAGAACACAATATAAAATTTAAGAGAGAGAGACTTGAACACGTCGAACGTATTCTAAATGAGCTAGATATCTATATTCAAAATACATCTACTTTGAACTATGACTTAAACAAAGAGGTATTCAAATTAAATAAACTTCAAGAAAAATTTAATTCAACACATTATGGAGACACTCCAATTGAAAAAATAAAATACCTAGATGATTCCTACAATATATGGCTTGCAAAATATGACCTAGACTACCATACTGAATTCCGCCAATTTGCAAAAAAGTATTATTCTAAAATTGCGGATATGTATATTCAGATGAAAAATAGTAAAGAAGATAGTCAAATTGAGAATTTCACAAACCAATGCGACAAGCTAGTAAAAGAATTTAATTATGGTGACAGTGAGAGGTCTTGCAATAGATATCTTTATATGAGTTTGAAAAAAAGACAATATATTGCTCAAAAAATAGATTTACTTTATTTGGATGGAGCAGACAATCATAGAGATGAGATATTCGATCTTAATAAAAAACTCATTTCTATAGACTCCAGTATTATGTATGAAAGAAAACCAGATACAGAATTTACTATGTATCCTTATGTCAAATCACTTTTAGACGAATACGACATTAGTGTTAAAAAAGATATAGAAAATTATTATATTCCTGGTAATTAAAAAGATTATGAAAAACTATACACCCCTGATTTTATGGGTGTATAGTTTTAATTATATGCATTCATTTTTATGGAATGACTTAAAACACTAGTTTCAAGTATATAAATATAAAAGATTTTAAATTTTAAAATGTATTATCGAAAATTTCCAATTCTAAAATCTAAATAAAAAATCTTATATATAGTTAAAATCGTATGTTGCTGCATTTAATAGGAATAAAACTATGCAATAAAAAGAATGCTAGTAACTCTTAATCTTTTACCATTTTTTTGATAAGATTTTAAATTGAAAAATATTATCACCACTTTGTAACTCTATAACGTCTCCTGTTTGTGATTCTGCTATTTTAAGTGCAATTGGTGAATTACCACTAATTAGTCCTTTACTAACATCTTGTTTTTCTCGCTCCACAATAGTATATTTTTCTATTTTATGAGTATCCATATCCTCAATCGTAAATTTATCTCCAATGTTTAGTTTTTGTTCTACATTTTGGGTTTGATTTTTATCTAATTTTCTCATTTGATAATCATAATATTCTTCTTCTTTCGCTTTAATCCTAGAAAAAACTGATAACCAAAAACAAATTATTGATCCTATTGCTGATGAAATTGCCAAATATATAGTCGCATATATATCTAGTAATGTAACATCTCCATAATTTAAATAACTATTGTATTCATGTAAATCCTTAGCTAATACTGCTAAAAACACCGTACATACAATCCCTAGAATCCAGCCAAGCACGATAAATAATTCTCTAAAAGTTTTCACTAATATTATCTCCTTCTTATTATAATTTATTTTTTGTTTAGCTATTTTATATTCCCTTACTAAGTACTAAATAAATATTAATCACCCTATAAGCAAATCTATATTTTACTTTTATTTGAAAATCCACGTAAAAAGAGCAGGTATAAGCCTGCTCTAATTTTTTATTATTTTGTAAGCTAAGGATTAGTCAAGAATCTTTGATACTACTCCTG
>NZ_KQ960213.1:0-6385 GCF_001553125.1 Peptoniphilus sp. DNF00840 | reverse complement strand
TATTTTGTACTACTTGTGGTGCTTGCTTTTGTTGGTTTTGGTTTTGTTGATTTTGTTGGTTTTGGTTGTTGTTGTTTCCGCCAACTCTTCCTACTTCTCTTGCATTGTTCCAGTTAAAGGATAGGATTGCATCTTGCTCTCCTCCACCTTGTCCCTTGCCTGCTATTTCATCCATAGCATCAACCCAAACTGCTATTCTAACCTTGTCATACTTGCCATTCATAACCCAGGACCATACATTTCCAGATGATTGCTCTGCTTGATACTTGCTTCCATCGTAGATAAATAGGTTGTATAGGTTTCCTGTAAATGTCTTGCCAGCAAATTCCCTTTGCATTGGTCCAAATTGTACACTATACCTGAACTGTCCATTTCTTTCTTCTACTCTTGCTGTGTGGTTTATTGCCCCATTAGCCATAGAATACCTATTTTCATGTGCGTGAAGAACTTCTACAGGTACTTCATATTGGATTGTTACTGGTCCATTATTTTTATTGTTATTTTGGTTATTGTTGTAAACTCCCCATGATGAGTTGTTATTCCAACCTTGGTTGTTATTGCCATAGCTTCCCCATGATGAGTTGTTATTCCAGCCTTGGTTGTTATTGCCCCATGATGAGTTGTTATTCTTATTCCAAGAATTATTAGAATTTCCACTAGAGTTTGGATTGTTTCTTGCTATTGCATTGTTCAAAGCACTAAGGGCAAGCCTAATATCTGTGGATGTTGCTTTATCATTAAGTAAAACACTATTAGCATTTGCCATTGCATTACTTAAGAACCTATCTGCCCCATTAGTAGCAATAAGAGCATTTGCATTATCAATAGAATCCTTTAAAATTCCACGAAGTTCATTAATATTTGTAGAAGGCTTTTCCTCACTACCAGATTGATTACCTTCTCCCTTATTATCAACAATAGGGTCCTCCTTAGGCCAATCAGTCCAAGCTTTTGCTTGAGACCCCTTAACTAATATTTTAGCGTTTTGAGTTCCCATTCCTTTACTAATAGACTCCATAGCATCTACAAAAACTTTAACATAAATTTCTCCATCCTTTGACGCAAGTTCTGGATTAATTTCAAATTTTAATAAGGAAGGATATTCCTTTGTAGTCCCATCTAAGCCCACTTCATTTACCTTTGTAACATCAGTGACTTCTTTAGCATTGGAATTAAAATCATTCTTTTCATAGATCCATAACTTTTCAAGATGACCTATAAGATTGAATCCATTTATTTTTTTTCTTAAGGCTTTGAACTTTATAGTCATATATGTCTTTCCATTTTCTTTAGATATTTTTGCTTTTTGTACTAAAGCTAAATTACCCATAGAATTTTTATCATCAACAGAATGTCTTAAAATAACAGGAACTTCAAAGTTTTCCTCACTTGTTTTATTGCATTTAGACATAGCTACATTAAGTCTTGAAATGCAATCACTCTCATCATCTTTTGTAAATATAAGCCTATCTAAATTAGATTCAACTTCATTAATTATTTTTTGTAAGTCTTTATATGCTTCCTTGTTATTAGTTTCGTTAATTGCTTTTGCCTTAGTTAAAATTTTTTCTACAGCAGTTTTATCTCCCTCTTTATATTCCTCTATTGAATCAGACAAAATATTTAAAATAGCATACTTACTACCCATTCCATATCTATTATCTTGTTCAAAATCAAATTTATAAGCGGCATTGATATCGTCTGGATCACCAGTATAATTACTAATTTCATCTACATCTGTAAACTCTTCCATAACAGGCACAAAAACTTCTACTTTTGCTGGAATTGTATTTTTGAATTTACTATCTGCTAAATTTGGATATCTATTTTTCCAATAGTCCTCATAATTTTTTGTTTCAAACGGAAATTCCAAAATCTTTGGATACTTCATGTCTTTTCCATATTTTTCACATAATTCATCAGTATGATCATAATATTTTAGACAGTTAGCTTTTTCAAAATTATCTCTATCCTTAGCAGATTTATTAAAATCTTTTATATGTCTCATCTCTAAGAGATAACCTGAAAACCAAGTATCATACATACTTATAGCAATTGGATTCATTTCAATCTGAATATATACTTTCCCATCAGATTTCTTTATTAACTTTGCTATTTCCCCTACTGCTTCATTCGACATAGATTTTTGATCATTGACAGTATGATATAACATAATATTTGCAAGATAAGTCTTATTTTCTTCTAACTTATCAAAAGTAACCCTATTTGTAGAAGAATTAGTTTTTTTTATTAATTCAACTATTTTATTAGTTTTTTCATAATATTCCTTTGTCTTTTGATTGATTTCATTAGATGTAAGAATTAATTTTGAAGAATTTTTATCAATTAAATCTGCCTGTTCTCTTATTAACCCTTGTATAAGATCAAATATTTCCTTTGTATCCTTATATGGCTTATCTCCTTTTTTAAATTCTGAAACTAATTGATATAATTCCTTATCTTCTGGTGTTCTCTTATCATTTTTCTCATCAAAAACTTCCGTTCCTCTTAAAATAGAAATCCTATAAAATAAATAGTTTAATATACTAGTTCTTACAGCACTTCTTATACTCCCTAATTCTTCTTTATCACTTTTATTTTCATAATCTTTCGATTTGTTTTTTATTTGATCCTTTATTATGTTTAGAAAAATTGGATTCAGGCTTGGATCTATTTGATCAACTACTTGTAAATATTGCTTGATATCTTTCTTTATATCATCATTAGATTCCTCTGCAAATACAGGTATAGATGTTATTAAAAGAACAGATACAAGAACTAATATAAAAATATTTTTTAGCCCTTTCATATTTATTTAATAACACTAAGTCTATCCCAATTTATTGTTGGAATTGCCTCTTGCCTACCCATTCCTTTCTTAATTTTTTCCATAACACTAGCATAAACTTTTATCTTAATACTTTGGATTTTACTAGTAGGTTTATCAATTTTAAATCTTACTTCTTTTGGATAATTAACAAAATCTGATTCAGGATTTTGTAAATCTCTTAAATCTTTTTGCCATGACAATACTTCTGAATCTTTTAGTTCTTGATTTTTATCATAATATTTAAGGTCTTCCATATATCCTTCGAATGTATGTTTTTTTCCTTCTTGTATTATTGTTCTCTTAATTTTTTTCATAGTTATGTGAAGCCAATATTGTCCACTTGAATCCACTTCGACTTTACTGCTAACAACTCCTTTATTCATCATAGATGGTCTATCTTTCTTATCTGGATCAGAATTCATAATTTTCATTTCAACATTATATTCACCTTGTGGAAGATTTTTATAATCTAAATAGTTATCTCTTAATGAAGCTTCTTTTACAAGATTTCCACCAAATAAACTATTATTATCACTTAATGTCTTGCTACCTTCTGCAAAAACAGAACCACTTGCTATTATTGCAAGGCCTAAGCCTGCAACTACTAAATTTTTTGAAATATTTTTCATTTTATTATCTCCTCTTTAATAATTTATTATTAATCTAGCAACAGGTCTTGCATTTCCCATTGCATCATTTTTAACTCTTATATAATATTCACTACTTGGTCTATTTCCTAATTCAATAAGAATTTTTTTGTTGTAAAATTCTACTCCTTGGAGTCCTGTATCTGAAAACTTTGATATTGGAGTAAGATTTAATAGCCTTGAACCTAGACCATTTTCAAAAACTTCAAGATCAAGTAGGTGGGCTCTAATATTTCCAAAGTACATTGTTTTTAAGCCAAGTTCCAAATAATATTTTCCATCTATTTGTAACAATTTTCCTTGATTTTCAAAAACATTACTTGCCATAGATCTTTGATTAGAGTTTTCCTTTAGTATATTTATATTTACAGCTTGTCCCTTACCCTTATATGAAAGATTGTTTAAGGCCTTATCGAGATTTTTTATAGAATCCCTTAGACTATTAAGGTCATTATTACTAATAGCATATTGAAGTCTATCTCTTGTCCCTTGTAATTCATTTTCACTAGACTTATTTAAAATATTTTTATTTAATATTTCATTTGCTACTTGGACTAATACCTTAGCCTTTTCCTTATAAAATTCTGGGGATTCATCACCAGAAGATTTTGCTAAGTTCATAGTTCTTTCAATCTTTTCAACTCCACTTAAACAGATATAAGGAGTTTTAAATTTTCCAAGGTCATTTTTCGCCTTTTCTATATCTCCTTCCAAGATAAGTGAGTATAGGTTTACTTCTCCGCTGTTTAAATAAGCTTCTGCTTCTTTAATCTTATTAGACAAGAGATTTATTGCCATTTTCCTAACACTATTTTTATCAACTTGTCCAATAACATAATATCCTTGGTTACTTGAAATATTAAATACAAGTTCCCTTGGACTTGCCTTTGTTGCCAATGGAATTAACTTACCATCCTTATATTCATAAGCGAAATAATTACCTAAATTATTTCCCTTTAGTTTTACTGTGGCAAGAGGACATACATTGGCATTCCATGAACCATTATAATTTAATTCTAAAGGCTTATTGCCATCATATAGGCTTAGCTTTACAAGGCTCGGATTATAAATACCCTCTTCTTCTGCAAGATTGTTTAATTCCTCCTGCATATTGTAGTCTGATAATTCCTCTGCATATATCATTGAATTCTTTGGTAATGCAGCTTTTTTACCAGTGCTTAAAATCATAGGACATCCTAGGTCTGGCATAGTATCTCCCTTGACTTCTGATATAGTTTCCTTGTCGTAAGGTATAACATAAGTTTGGGTATTTCCTACTCCCATACCATTTTTATCAAAGGCTTTTACCTTTAAAGTTACATTTCCACCCATAGAAGATATATTTGTCATATTAAAAGGATCAATTTCAACATTATAATAAGAGTCTTCATGAAACTTACTTTGATTGTAAAAACTTAAGTCTGCATCAAAGGAAGATTCATTAGGTTCACTTCCATCTAGGGTATATTTAATATTTCTTATATTACTTGTAATAAATGAGTTTTTATTAAATATAAACCTTACATTTTCACCATCTCTTGTTAATCTAAACTTGTTTCCATCTATTGATGTGTAAGGTGAATATAAGACTCCTCCAATATTGAAATCATAAGGAAGTTTATTAGATTTGTTTTTCTTTACACTTACATCATCTTGTTTTACAAATTCAAGTTTTAAGTCATCTGAATTGGATTTTGCTGGTGTCAATAGGCTTAAGTTGATTTTAGCAGATTGCTCATATCTTTCTTGTTTGTACTTTGTTGCCTGGAATTTACCATAAAGATAAATTTCTTCAGCCCCATCTATTGGAATATAGGCTTCTGATAGTTGGTATTTGCCACCAATTTTTCCTTCTTCTATTACTTTACTTTGTAAGCTATAACGTGTTTGGTCTTCTCCGTAGGAGTATTCTAAAGTTTCTGTACCATCATCATATCCACTACTATCAAGTTTTAAATTGAAGAAGTTAATATATAAGTATTTTTTCCCTTGGTATTCAACAATTTTTCCAACTTGGTCAACTATCTTCCTTAGTTTTGGTTGTGCAAATTTTGTATCCGCTAAATTGATATTTACAAATTCGTTTGAATTCTTTTCTTGAAGAGTGTCCCAATATATAGTTGGTCTTGCATATTGAGTTCCCATTTCTTCTCCTTCTTCACCGAATTCTTCCATTACCGGAACAAAGACTCTCACTTTTGTTTCTTGAATATTTTCAAGTTTAGTCTTATCAATAGGATACATAATATTTTTTGGGTATTTTAATTTATACTTTTGGGATAGTTCGTCTTGATAGTCATAATAATCTAGCACACTAGCTTTAGCATAATTCTCTTTAGAATCTAAATAATAAATATTCCCCAAATATCCTGTTGCCCCATATTCATCAAGCGTTAATGGTAGCATCTTAAACTTTAGAAAATAATTACCATTCTCAACTACAATACTTGCTGGTTTTTCCACAGCATCATCCATCATAGATAATGATGTTTTCCCATTCTTCCTAACTTCAATCTTTACACTATATTCGCCATCTGGCAAATTCCTGTAGTCAAGCTTTGTCTTTGCAAAAGTCTGACCTGTTAATATAAAGATTAATAAGCTAAAAAATATGAAACTTTTAATTTTTTTCATTTCAGCTCCTCTCTCTTAACATTAAAAATACAAATGCCTACGTTCTTACTTGTCGCTTATTATGTCCTCTATTTTTTAACCACCTCCTTTTTATCTATTTACTTAAAAATCTTGTTTTCTCCATCATTAAAACACTTTTCTTTTATTTGTTTTTATGAAATTTTATGAGATTATTTTCAATAAATATTAAGTTCCTTAAGGCCATCCTCTTTAGGTTAAGGATAGCCTTAAGAAATATTTTTAATTGTGATCAATGTTATAAAGAACTTGTGCA
>NZ_KQ960212.1:0-21744 GCF_001553125.1 Peptoniphilus sp. DNF00840 | reverse complement strand
CGAGGTCGAGAATCAGACTTGTCATCGCCATAGGCTACGCAAAAGAAGATAAAATTCGTGACAAAAAAAGAAAATCTTCTGACGCAATTTATAAAATCATATCAGAAGATAAATAAATTTATGACTAGGTCTTGTGATCTAGTTTTTTCTTGCAAATTTTTACATAAGGGGTCTGATGTAGCCAAGTTCGAGGGCAATCTTGTAGGCCTCAATAGCGTTCTTGGCACCAAGCTTTGCGTAAATATTTGCCAAGTGGTTGTAGAGGGTCCTCTCGCTGATGTAGAGCTTGTCTGCAATTTCCTTTTTGGTCAAGCCACTTAGGACTTCTAATAAAATTTCTTCTTCCCTCTTTGTCAGTGGCTCAATAATTTTCTCCTCATCATCAAAAGAAATTTTTTCATCCTTATAGACTCTCTCAAGTCTTTCTATAACTTCATCGACATCAAGGGACTTGTTAATAAAGTCTCTGGCTCCCTTTTCAAGGGCAAGCTTTTTGTAATTTATCATGTCATAGGAAGTCAAAATCACAATCTTTTTATTTATATCATAGAGCTTATCTAAGATGTCGAAGCCCGTCTCCTCTTCCTTTAGGTTTATGTCCAAGAGGATGATGTCGTAGTCCCCTTCCACTTCTTCGTAAAATTTTTTTATGCTACTGGTATAGGTGCAAGAAATCCCCCTCTCTTCCAAGAGGACTTTCAGGCTCTCGCCAAAAATTTTGTGGTCATCTAATAAAAGAATTTTCATCTCTGTACCTTCTTATTTTTATTCTCGTGTAAAGACTTCCATCCCTATCCTCGTAGGAAATTTCTCCTTCCTTTGTCCTAATTAGCATCTTCAGAAGAAGGACTCCCCTCTTGGAGTCTTGGATGTTTTTAAAGTCTTCTTCTCTCATTCCGTCGCTTTCAACTTCCATAAGTATAAAGTCCTCATCTTCATAGAGCCTGTAAAAAATATAGGTCGCCTCAGAATGCTTGTAGATGTTGTTGACAAGCTCCTTAGTAATTGTCGAGATAAGTCTAACTTCTTCCTTGCTTGCATTATCTCTTAGGCCATCAGAAATTTTTTGGTCTATCTTAGTTTTCTTCTCTGGATAAAGGCTGGCAAGATTTTCAAAAATTCCTTGGATGTTTTCTTCTATGCCAAAGTCCTCAAAGAGCCTAGTTTGATAGAACTTCATTATCTCCCTAAGTCTTCCATTTAAGTTGGTAAGAATATCTCTTGCCAGGTCGGCTCTCGGTTCTGCAAGGCTTAAATAATTTTTAGCAGCAAAAATATCTTGGAGGACTTCATCATGGATAAGTCTTGCAAAGTTCTCGCGTTCTTCGCCAAGATATTCGGACATATAAAAAAGTTTAAAGACTTCTTCATAGACATCTTCCCTGTCCTTTAAGAAGAGGAAGAACAAGAGGCAGTAGGCGAAAAATATTATTTGGTAGAAGATATGGATCACTGGCCCGTCAAGGTCCAGGAGATAAATTATTATAGTGAAAACAAGTAGAAGAACAAGAGTCGCCACCTGGGTCATCTTCTTGGAAACTGGAAGGACGCTAATATTTTTAGCCCTATCAGGTCTTAGGTTTTTCTTAATATAAATTAGACTTGTCACAAGCCCAAGTCCCATAAAAATTATTGGACTTAAATTTTTATTTAGGGCAAGGGCAAAAAAGAAGAAAGAAAGGAAAATAAAAATCCCATGGATTTTCTTGTCTTCACTCTTACTTATCTCTGTGTGAATAAATCCGTAGATAATTCCTATAATTAAAAAGCTCAGTAGGTTCATGAGGGCCTGGTTGTCTATTAGATCCTCCACTTTATAAAGCCATGCCCAATAGAAAATTAGGGCAACTTGGCAAATTATGATTTTTAAAATTCTCTTTCCCATCAAAAGTAGGTCACTCCAATTCTCTCCTTATTCGTCCTAAGGACAACAAAAATATTTATAGAAAATAAAATTAAAAACTTGCTTATCAAGTACAATTTTATCATAGAAGTGAAAATATAAATATTGAATGAGACCATTAAGATGAGGATGCCGAGGAGAATTATCTTGTTTTGGAGCCCTGCCATCTTGTTCATGTTCTCTGTGTTTAAAATTTTTAAAATTAAAAAATTTGTATAGAGGCCTGATGTAAGTAAGAAGTTAAAGATTTCAGGGACTCCAATCCTTGTCTTAAAGGCAAAAAATATAAGGGCTGGCAAGAGTGTAAGTAGGCTCGCAAGGTAGATGGCTACAAAATATTTTATGACTAGGAACTTTATCCTAAGACCATTGGCAAGGACAAACTCAATCTTCTTCCTTGCCTTGTCCTCTTGGAGGGTCCCCTTGGAAAACTCAAGGGCAAAAATTAAAAACAAGATGGCAGGACCTTCTGTCCCCATAAGTCTTGATAGGCTTGTGCCTTCTTCAAGAGAAAAACTTGAAAGGTAGGTAAAGACCAAACCAAAAAATCCCATTAAGAAGGCGTTCTTGTCCAGGTTTTTCTTTAGGTCGAGACCAATTAATTTTAAGACCAAACCGAGCTCACCTCCATGACCTTCTCGTTGTCCATCTTCCTATATTGGTAAAGGGAATAGACAGCTAAACCAAGTCCGAGAATTACATTTACAAGGATTAAAAAGATATTTAAGCCCAAATTTATAGAACCTAGAAAATTTAAAATCCTTCCAGAGAAATTTCCCAAGAGATAAATTCCAAGACTTGTTGTAAAGAAAACTATATTTTTGAAAAACTTAAAATTCTTCCTATACATTGCCATGACGTTAAGGGTCAAAATCAAAAAATAATGAAGGGCGATGCAAGAAAGGTAGAGGGCAACAAAGGACTTGCCCAGGTCGCAAATAACATAAGTTCCAAAAAAAATTACAAAGGAAGGAAGGGATGAAATCCTCCAGTTTTCTATGGAGTAGGCCTTAACGATTTCTCTCACATCAAGTCCAGTTCCAAGCAAAAACTCCAACCTGCCACTTAGCTTGTCCCTTAGACTTAAGTTCACAAGTATGGTGTTGGACCCGATTATCCCAAAACCAAGTATAAGGGCATAGGTCATGAGGATGATAAAATCCTCTCCCTTGTTCGCAAAAAGAAATTTATAAAGGCCGAGAAGGTAGGCAAAGGCGATGACAAGAAATAAAACTGTGTTGATAATCACTTCTCTATCCCTAAAGATTAGGTAGCTGGATGCCTTATTCAAAGCTTTGTCCTTCATTTTGACCCCTCCTCGATAAATAAGTCCTCAAGATTTTCTCCAAGTTGAGAAACTTCTTTCGTGAATAAAATTTTTCCATCCTTAATCATAGTCACCATGTCTGCAACTTTTTCAATCTCTGACAAGTCGTGGGAAGTTATAACTATGGTCTTGCCTTGGTCCTTTAAAATTTTTATAATTTTTCTAATTTCCACTCGAGATAGGGGATCAACTCCCGAAGTGACTTCGTCTAAGAAGATGATGTCCCTATCCATGAGGACAATGATGAGAAGGGACAGCTTCCTCTTCATCCCCTTGGAGTAAGTTGACACCTTCCTGTCTAGGTCGTCAGCTATGCCCAAGATGTCGGCGTAGGTCTTGTAATCCTTTTTGTCTGACTTAAAGAAGAGGGAGTAAATATTTATATTTTCCATCCCCGTCTTGTCCTCATAGAGGTAGTCATTTTCAAGTAACATAGCATAGGATCCCTTGACTTCGACTTGACCCTTGCACTTGTAAATTCCTGTCAAGATCCTCAAGAGACTTGTCTTGCCAGACCCATTGGGACCCACAAGGGCGTGGACTGTCTTTTCCCTTATAGACAAAGAAAAATCACAAAAGACTTCCTTGTCCTTAAAGGATTTCTCAATATTTTCAACAAGTATTATGTCTTTCATATTGCCTCCTTAGCCTGCAAGTCTCCTGTGATTTTAATTTTCTTTTTTTTATTTTCTTTTTAAGTTTTAAAAATTCAAAAATTTTAAGATACAGCCCAAAATTATTAGGACAATGCCCAAGAATTTTTTCTTCTTCCTGTTTTTCTCATCGAGAGAACTTGCAAAAATAAAACTTCCAACAAAAATAATAATAGTTGATAGTGTAAAGTATTTCATTTCTAACTCCATTCTAATTTTTTATGTGATTTACTTCATGAGTAATAACTGCAAACTTTTTATATTTTCGATTATACTGTTTTTATCTTTGCTTGTAAAATTAACCCCCAAAAAGAATTTTTTGGGGGTTAACTTTCTAATTATTCAATTGATGAGTAAATATAGATCTTATTCAGGTGCATTTAATTTGATATTTTCTTCAATACCTGTTGGGTCGCCCTTCTTAGCTTTTTCTAACATTTTAGCGAAATATTCTCTTGTTGCATCATCACAAGATGCTTCTGACATATAAGGCATTTTCTTTGCTTTCTCTAATTCTCTTAAGGCTTTTTCAGCTCTTTCCGGATCAGTTTTGTAGGTATTTAACCATTCCTTTTCCCAAGCAGCTTCCCAATACATACTTGCTCTTGTGTTTCCAAATCCTTTTTGGTAGACTGAGCCGTCTTTCTTTTCGTCGATTTCTTTTGGCACTTCGTAGCCTTCTGGCCAAGTAAGATTTTTGCAAGTTTGTGCAAATTCATTTTGGATTTCTTCATAGGATACCATTCCAGTTGAATAGTCTGCTGCATTTGCTTTACTGCAAGCGGCTAAGCCTAAAGCTAACACTCCTACTAGAACAATTGAACTTATTTTTCTTTTAAGATTTCTTTTCATTTTTTTACTCCTTATCTTTAATAATTTTTATGCCCTAAGTATAGCAAGTAAAAATTACAAATCTTCTAAATAATTCATACAAGAAATCAAAAAAAGACTTACAATTTTATAATAAAAAAGAGGAGGCTTGACCTCCTCAAATTTATTTAGATAATTCTTCTTCCATGGCTTTTACAAGTTCTCTAAATTTTTCTTCTTCAAGACTTGTAAAGCGACTCAGGCTTGGTGAGTCTAGGTCCAAGACTCCTATAACTTCATTCTTCACAAGGATTGGCAAGACTAATTCTGAATTAGATGCCGAGTCGCAGGCAACGTGCCCTTTAAAGTCGTGAACATTTTCTATCCTCATGACTTTTTTATTCTTCCAAGCTGCCACACAAACTCCCTCATCAACGAGTCTTGTACAAGCAGGTAGACCTTGGAAGGGTCCTAGGACTAATTCATCTCCTCTTACAAGATAAAAGCCTGCCCAGTTTAAGTCTTCTACCACATTGAATATTATGGAAGAGATGTTTGCCATCATGGCGATCATGTCGGACTCAGTTTTTATTGTGGCTTTGCCAAAGTCCACCATGTAGTCAAATCTTCCCTCCTTGTTTAAGTTTTCTATTCCCTTAATTTCTAAAGTCATATTAGCTCATCTTTTGTAAACTACATTTCCACCAACGATTGTCATCCTTGGTTTAATGTCCTTGATTTCCATTGGGTCAATTGTAAAGATGTCCTCGTCTAGGACTACAAAGTCAGCCAAGAAATCTTTTTTGATTCTTCCTTTGATGTCTTCTTGGAATTCTACATAAGCAGATTCCACTGTGTAGGCATCAATGGCTTCGTAGATGTCTACGCACTCCTTAGGATAAAATCCTCCTTCAGGATTTCCCTTCTTGTCCTTACGAGTTACTGCCATGTAAATATTTGGGAAGGGATTTAGGTTTTCAACTGGGGCATCAGTTCCATAGGCTACGTGAGACCCAAGGTCCTTTAGACTCTTGAAGGCATAGGATGTTGATGCAAGTTCTTTGCCACACCTGTCTTCAACAACCTTCATGTCGTAGTCCAAGAAGATTGGTTGTGCCATTACGCAGATGTCATCTCTTGCTATCCTCTCAACTAATTCTCTATCAGTGATTTGGCAGTGAACGAGAGTGTGACGAAGTTTGTTTTCTCCATCAACAAAGGAATCTTCATAGCACTTAACTGTATCTTCAATGGCCTTGTCCCCAATAACGTGAGTTATAACTTGAAGATCGTTTTTTGATGCAAGCTTTACATACTTTCTCATCTCTTCGTCCTTGATCCAAGGAAGTCCGTGATTGTCCCTGTCATCATTGTAACCATTACGCATTAGGGCAGTCCTTGCACCAAGGGATCCGTCTTTAAATAACTTCAAAGGTCCAAGCTTTAAATAATTTGTATTGTATTCCTTTTCTTTATTAGAGTATTCTCCATCAGACAAATATTTTTCAAATTCATCAAAGTCGTTAAAGCAAACTTGGTGTCTGTATCTGATTTTTTTATTTTCCTTGTAAATATCCTTTAAAAGTTTAAAGGCTACAGGTCCATTCATAAAAGTTGTACCAACGTCATTAGATTGAACTGATGTAAGTCCACAAGAAACTGCGTAGTCCATAGTTTCTATTAACATTTCACGTCTTTCTTCAAGAGTGAAGTCAGGTATTACATCCTTGGCAAAGTTGCAGGCATTGGCTGTGTAGACCCCACTTGGATAACCGTCATCGCCAATTAAAAATTCGCCGTCAGGATATTGGGGGCTGTCCTTTGTAAGTCCAAGGATTTCTATAACCTTGGTGTTTGATGAAACTATGTGACCACAAACTCTTTCAAGGACAATTGGAATTTCTGTAGAAATTTTATCTAAGTCAAATCTATTTGGTATCCTCTTGTCTCCCTTAAAGAAGTCTTGGTTCCAACCAATAGCGTGGATTCCCTTTTCACATCTTTTAGGATTTCTTTCCATAAAGATCTTGCATCTATCAATCATTTCTTCAATTGATTCAACTCCCTCGATGTCAACTTGGTTCATACTTTCGCCAAATTGCATAAAGTGAAGGTGGGAGTCGTTGAGGCCAGGTATTACTGTCCTGCCTTCAAGGTCAACTTTTTCCACATCAGCTTGGTCATATTTTTTTACAAGGTCCTCTGTCTTTCCAACTTCTTTTATAAATTCCCCTTCAAGGTAGATTGCTTCTTGAAATTCATCTCTATTGACATAAACTTTTCCATTGTAAAATAATTTTTTCATCTTATCCCTCGTTTTTTTCTTTTTTAAGTTTCGCATCAAAAATCATATAAGTGATTGCACCAAGGATTGGAACTATAAGTCCAGTAAGTCCTGTGATTGGATCTTCAATTGCACCTTGGACAACAAGTCCTGCAAAGATTAGGGCTGTAATAAGTACAGACACAGGATAGAACCAAACCTTGTAAGGTCTTTCAATCTTTGGATATTTTTTCCTAAGGATTGGCACACATAAAATTGTAAGAACTGAGAAAATCATTCCAGTTATTACAACCATATTAGTAAGTTGGTCAAGATTTGATGAAAGTACAAGTAGGCAAGAGAAGACACATTGTACAATCATTGGAGCTGTTGGAACCCTATACTTTGGATGAAGTTTTGCAAAGGACTTGAAGAAGTGACCTTCAACTGCCATGGCATAGTACATTCTTGGTTGGGCAAGTATAAGTCCGTTAAGAGTTCCAAACATAGCAAGAATCATGCCAGCACTAACTATTATTACTCCTGCGTGACCAAATACCCTCTTGGCAACTTCTGTTCCAAGATATAGGTTGTCAGAATTTATCATTGACACGATTTCTTCGTGAGGTATAACCTTCATTATTGCAAAGTTAAATAGAGTATAAAGAACTGTGATGCCACCAATACCAACAATTAGGGCAAGGGGTAGGTTCTTGTGAGGGTCCTTTATTTCTTCTGCAACTGTGTTTAAGTTAGTCCATCCTTCGTATGCCCATAGAGTTGCAACAACTGCTATGGCTATCATACCAAAGATATTTTTTCCACTTGTGCCTGAATATTCAAGAGCTGTTCCAAGACTTAAGTCTGGGCTAACCTTACCTACAAAGAGGGCTGCTATCATTACTAATCCAATGGGAACAAGTTTTGCCACCATGGATAGGTTTTGTAAAATTGATGAAGCTTTTACTCCAAGCATATTATATATAGTCAAAATAATTATCAAAGTTATGGCTGCCATCTTAATTCCAAAGTCAGAAATTTGAAAAAAACTTTTGAAAACTGACATCAAGGCAATGGCAACTGCGGCAACGGAACCTGGGCCACCAACTAACCAGTCAGTAAAGCCAGAAATAAATCCAACTATTGGGTGGTAGGCTTCGTTTAAGTAGACAATTCTTCCTCCAGCCTTTGGCATGGCAGTACCAAGTTCTGCATAGCAAAGTCCACCAAATAGGGTGATAAGTCCACCTATTATCCAACAAATAAGGGCAAGACCAGAGTTCATACCAGTCCTTTGTAGAACATAGGAGCCAAGATAGAAGATACCTGCCCCTATCATTATCCCGCCAATAATACTTACGCCACCAAAGACACCAATTTCTCTCTTAAATTCAGTGGTCTCTGTGGTTAATCTTTCAATGTCCTTTGAATTGTTATTCATAACACACCTCTTCTTTTTTTCTTCTCTTCTTATTTTTTAATTTTTAAAGCTGTGAACTGGGGCTGGTATATATCCCCCACGGTTGGCAAACCTGTCAGCACTACCTGGGTGAACTGGGACAATAGGAGCAGAACCTAGTAGGCCACCAAAGGTTGCCTCATCGCCAACTCCTTTTCCAATAACTGGAATAAGCCTAGCAGCTGTTGTCTTTTGATTTATAATTCCAATCATGGCTTCGTCAGCAATAATTGCTGCGATAGTAGTTGCCTTTGTGTCCCCTGGGATTGCAATCATATCAAGTCCAACAGAGCAAACACAAGTCATGGCTTCAAGCTTATCAATACCAATGTGACCATTTCTTGCAGCTTCAATCATTCCTTCATCTTCACTCACTGGTATGAAGGCACCAGATAGACCACCAACGTGGTCAGATGCCATGATGCCACCCTTTTTGACAGCGTCATTTAACATGGCAAGGGCTGCAGTAGTTCCGTGACCACCTGCAAATTCAACTCCAATTTCTTCAAGGATTCTTGCAACAGAATCACCTATTGCTGGAGTTGGAGCAAGGGATAGGTCAATTGTTCCAAAGGGAACTCCAATTTTTTTAGCAACTTCAGTACCAATTAATTCTCCAAGTCTTGTAATCTTAAAGGCAGTTTTCTTTATAGTTTCTGAAACAACGTGGAAGCTTTCTCCCCTAACCTTTTCTAGGGCATACTTGACAACACCAGGCCCAGAAACGCCAACGTGAAGGACTACATCTCCCATTCCAACTCCGTGGAAGGCACCTGCCATAAAGGGATTGTCCTCAACTGCGTTGGCAAAAACTACAAGCTTGGCACAGCCAATGGAGTCTTTATCCTTAGTCAAGTTTGCAGCCTCTACAATTTTTTCTCCCATTAGCTTAACTGCATCCATATTAAGTCCATTTTTTGTAGTACCAACATTTACTGAAGAGCACACTTTTTCTGTTTCAGCAAGAGCAGCAGGAATTGAGTTTATTAAAATTTCATCAGCAGGAGTCATCTCTCCGTGAACTAGGGCAGAGTAACCACCGATGAAGTCTACGCCAATTTCCTTTGCAGCAGCATCAAGGGTCCTTGCAAATTCTATGTAGTCCTTCTCATCAGTTGCACCAGCGATTAGGGCAATAGGTGTAACAGAAACCCTCTTGTTTACAATTTCAACCCCATACTTTTTACCAATTTCGTTGGCATATTCAACTAAGTGCTTGCCATACTTTGTGATCTTGTCGTAGATCTTTTTGCGGGCAGCATCTCCATCCTTGTCTATGCAATCTAGTAGCGAAATCCCAAGAGTAACTGTCCTAATGTCAAGGTTCTCTTGGTCCAACATTCTTACAGTTTCTAAAATTCTTTGTCTATCCATGTCTGCTCCTTAAATTTGGTGCATCTTATCAAAGATACCTTGGTGTTGAACCCTTATAGAAAGGTCTAGTTCCTTTCCAAGTTTTTCATAAGCATCAACAACTTCTTGGAACTCAACGTTCATCTTAGTTAAATCAACTATAACAATCATTGTGAAGCAATCATCTAAAATTGTTTGAGTGATATCAACTATGTTTAAGTCGAACTCCACCATCTTCTTTACTACTTCATATACAATACCTATCTTGTCACTACCTATTACAGTTATAACAGCTCTCATAATTTCCCCCTTAAATAAAATTACCATAATTATACCACAGTTTGAGGCTCTAATGCCTCTATTTCTTCTTGCCTTTAGCAAAGCTTTATTATAATATTTCCTTAAAGGAGGCAGACATGAAAAAATTTAAAATTATACTTCTTGCCTTGATAGGAATTTTGTTTTTGACATCTTGTGGGAAAAATAAAAATTCTAAAGAGGCTGAGAATCATGGTGAAAAAAATAAAGTTGTAGAGAAAGAAAAAAGTTCATCAGAAGAAAGTAAGGCAAAAGTTTTTATTGCCAGAGAAAACCTTGGCGAGTCTGATGGAAAAGTTTCTCTTTCAGAAATAAAGGGCAGCTTAAGTGATAGCGACTACGAAAAAATTTTTAAGGACACATCTTTAACTAATAAGACAATGGATAAGAGCGAGGATGCTCTAGGTGACGTGATAATTTCTTCTGACGGCAAAGAAGTTAAACTAGCAAGAGAGAGTCAAAAAAATATCTTTAACAACGAAGTACTTGGAAAAGGAAATTCAGAAATCCTTGAGTCAAAGGATAATTTAAGGGACAAGTCCCTAGGGCTTCTACTTTCAAATCAAGTGCGAGATGTTGAAACAATGAAGAACCCTGGCGACTACCAAATTTATTATACTCATCTCCTTAAGGACTTCTTTGAAGATGGCAAATTAATTTTTCTTGCAAGTGTAGTTAATCAAAATTATTCCTACAAGAATGGAATTTTTGATCAAGAATCTGGCTACACTATCCCAATGGAACTTCGATATGTCTTAGATCAAGATAAAAATTTTGTCTTTGATGAAAGAATTGAAGCTCAAGACGGAGCAAACTATGGTCCTTCTGTTAAAAAAATGGCTCGAGGTGACCATGCCGTATCTGACAAATTGATGTTCGCTGGTGAAGTAAAAGAAAATTATGATAGCTTAATGGAAGAATTACTTTACAAGGCTGAGGAAGGTGGGCTAAAGGACTTCACCCACAAGCTTGAAGAAATTCCTGGCTACGAAAAAGATGTAGTCTACATCGAAAAGGGACCAAACCATATCCCAGGCACAATAGAAATTGCCAAGAAAAAAGATTACGAAAACGCAAAGAAAAATGTCGGAAAAGAAAACTGGACCTATTGTGAAGGAGTAGTTTATCACAAGGCCACTGGCATCGCTATAAAAGGTATAATTGATTATTTCGAATAAAAATAAAAGACCTGGTTTTTAACAAACTAGGTCTTTCTTTACTTTCTCAAAAATTTATAAACTTACTTGCAAGCGTCGATAAATTTTTCAAAAATCATATTCATTTCTTTGTCATCATACATCATTTCTGGATGCCATTGGACTGCAAGGGCAAATTTTTTGTCGTCTAAGTAAACTGCTTCTACTAGGCCTTCTTCTGATAGAGCTGCCTTCTTTAGTCCCCTGCCAAGTTCATTTATCCCTTGGTGGTGGTAGGAGTTAGTCCAGATTTCTTCTCTTTTAAAAATATCAAAAAGTGGAGTGCCTTCTAAGATCCTTAGCTCATGTGATGGTTCGTTCCTTAACGAATTACTCATTGAGTGAGCTGGAAAACCTGCTGATGGTAGGTCTTGGTGGATAGTTCCTCCAAGTGTCACGTTTAAGATTTGAAGTCCCCTACAAATTCCCAAGAAGGGGATGTCCTTTTCAAGGGCATACTCTGTCATAAAGATTTCTTCGTGGTCTCTTATGTTGTCAAACTTGCCGGCCTTGCCAGAGTTTCTCTCGTTGTAAGTCCTTGGATTTACATCGTGACCACCTGATAATATTAGTCCGTCAATTGTATCCAAGACTTGTCTCATATCTTCAATAGTCTTTATATTTGGAATTAAAATTGGGATCCCACCATTTCTTTCAACTGCCCTAATATAATCTGCTGCTATTAGTTGCCAGTCTTGACCTTCTACTCCAATTTGTCCAACGTCATTTTGAGAAATATCTCTAAGTGAGTTAACAGAAATTCCTATAATTGGTTTCATATTCGTCCTCCCTTTTTTTATTACACTCATTATAACAAAGACTTACAAAAATTGTAATAGATTAACTCATAGTCTAGCTTAATTGCCTTAAAAATCAAATTCATATATAATTAATAGATTAGAGGTGTTTTATGAATTTAAACAAACAATTTTTTAAGTTTGTAATCCCATCAATTATTGCCATGTGGGTTTTTTCAATTTACACAATCGTAGACGGATTTTTTGTTGCAAACTTCGCCGGTGAGTTGGAGTTATCGGCAGTAACAATAGTTGTTCCCTATGTGAACTTCTTGTTTGCAATTGCAATTATAACTGGCGTGGGATCACAAACCATTATAGGAATAGAACTAGGCAAGGGCAACAGGGACGAGGCCAACAAGGTCTTTACCTTTATAATTTTATTTATCCTTAGCTTTTCAGTGATACTTGCCCTTATTGGAATAATTTTTATGGATCAAATAATAAATTTTCTGGGAGCAGACTCAACTTTATTTCACCTTTCCCATGACTACTTATCTGTCATTGTATTCTTTTCGCCCTTCTACATCATCGCCTATGCCTTTGAGGTCTTGGTAAAGGTAGACGGCTTTCCTAGGACTGCAATTATCGGTGCTATTTCAGCCTGCCTTACAAACATAGTCCTAGACTATATATTAATAGATAAGTTTCATATGGGAGTAAGGGGAGCCGCCCTTGCAACAGGTATTGCACAATTTTTGTCCTGCCTCATATTTTTTATCCACTTCAGAGGGGCCAAGGGCTACCTTCGTTTTGTAAAAATAAAAATGGAATTTAAAGAAGTTATTCACTATCTAAAGAAGACAGTTATCTATGGCTTTGGAGAATTTATCTCTGAGCTAAACACAGCAAGCTTTGTCTTTATCTTTAACCTATTTATAATAAAATACCTTTCACCCGAATATCTTTCTGCCTACGCAGTTATAAATTACATTTCCCTCTTTGCCAACTCAACCTTCCAAGGAGTTTGTCACGGGACCCTACCCCTTCTCTCCTACTATCACGGATCAAGAGAAAGGGATAAATCTATAAAAATTATTAGGATGAGCTTTATCTTCATCTTTATAATTTCTGTAATTATGTATTCCATTGCCTACTTTGGAGCAGAAAGCCTCTTCAAAATGTTTTTGGAGAACAAAAATATGATTTCTTCTTCCATAAGACCAATGAGGATCTACGCCCTTATGTATTTGTTGGCAGGTCAAAACTTGTTTATTGCATCCTTGTCATCAGCCACTGGAGAGCCACAGTATTCCATCGTCATAAATATTTTGAGGGGATCAGTTTCACTTTTCCTTTCAATTTATTTAATAGTCCACATCTTTGGAGTTGACTACCTCTTCTTTGGAGCAGGAGTGTCAGAACTAGTAGTCTTTTCCCTTGCCCTTTACTCCCTAAAGAAGATGCTAGATAAGTCAGCCTTAAGACTTAAAGAAGGATAAGTTAATAGATACTAAAAAAGGAAGTCACTCGACCTCCTCTTTTTTTGCAAATTTTTATTATTTTTTCGTCTTTGATTATAGGTTTATAAATTTCAAACTCAATCTAAATACTTTTTAAATTCCTCTGGTATGTTTTCAGAAAGGTAGGCTAGGCCAAAGATGTCTGGTCCTACGTGGGCTGCTATGGTTTGTCCTATTTCAAGGGGAAGGAACTTATTGTGTCCCCTCTCTTCTAATTTTTTTATTAGGGGATCTATGACTTTTTCGTCGTCGGCATAAACTGGAAATACCATATCTGATCCATCTGATGTAGTTCTTTCTTCTATCATGTCCATCATCTTCTTGTAGGACTTGTTCTTGCCACGAACTACTTCTGATACATAAATTTTTCCTTCGCCATCTACTTCTAATATTGGAAGTATGTTTAAGACGCTTGAAATTTTTGCCTTAGCTTTTGAAATTCTTCCGCCTTCGTAAAGGTATTTGAGGTCATAAACTGTGAAGATGTGCTTAGTTTTTTCTACCAAAAATTTGGCAAAGTCTAGGACTTCATCATAAGTTGCTCCATTCTTGGCAGCTAGTCCTGCGAAATAAGTTATTTGTCCAAAGCCAACTGAAGCTGCAAGTGAATCCACTACTTCTACTCTTATGTCATATTTTTCTTCTATTTCTTTTTTTGCCATGCAGGCATTTTGATAGGTGCCACTTAGTCCTGAAGATAGGGTTAGGGCAATAATGTCTTTGCCTTCTTCTGCAAATTTTTCAAACTTCTTTAAGTAGTCATAGTATGTTATTTGGCTTGTCTTAAAAAATGCGCCCTCTCTCATCCTCTTATAGATTTCTTTGTTAGTAAGGTCTTCTGAAAGGTCTTGGCCCTTTTCATCAGTTCCCTTAATTCTTATAACTTCAACGTCTAAATTCTTTAGAGTTTCTTTATCTAAATCACATGAGGAGTCGGATATTATTTTAAAAGTCATTTGTCCCTCCTGCTGTTTCCAGCTCTTATATTTCAAAAATAATTTTTATGCCGATTTTTATAAATATTCTAAATCTTTTTTTTGCTTAGTTTTTAAATATATTTTCCTTGATATTTTTATTTTAAGAAAATTTTATCACTTTTTATATTATAACATAGGGAAAATTTTTCATATATTATTTTATTAGAATAAATCTAAGTTCAATCAACTTAATTTTTTATTTAATTTGATATAATAATTTTATGGATATTAAGTTTATGAAAGAGGCCATCCGCTATGGCCACAGGTCTCTATTGTCAGATGACGTGCCAATAGGTTGTGTCGTTGTTAAGAATAATAAAATAATTGGATATGGCTACAATAAAAAAGAGGACTCAAAGAACCCTACAGCTCACGCAGAGATCATGGCAATATCTATGGCTTCAAGACACCTAAATTCTTATCATCTTGAAGGCTGTGACATCTACGTTACTCTCGAGCCCTGCCTTATGTGTGTGGGGGCAATCTTAAATGCCCGCATCAAAAATTTATATTTTGGTGCTCGCAACAAGAGGTTTGGTGCTGTGGTCTCCCACCAAAAAATAGAAAAACTCATAACTAATCACAAGATTAATTATGAGTTTGGTATCTTGGAAAGAGAATGTGCAAGTTTAATCACTGGCTTCTTCTCAGACCTTAGGAAGAGGTCCGAATAAGAAGGGTAGGTTTACTTGCATAAAGTCTAATAAAAATTTGTCGTAATAGTTCTTTGTGACAAGGGCGATAATTATTCCAATGATTGCCCCTATGATTACGTCGCTAGGATAGTGAACGAAGTGGTAGATCCTTGAGAAGGCAATTAGGGTTGCTATCACAAGAAAGAAGATCCCCATCCCCCTGAAGTAAAAGTAAATTGTCAGAGCCGCTGCAAAGGATGATGATGCGTGACCTGATGGAAAGGAAAAGTCTGTGGGATCCTTTATAAGGAGTTCCACCTTTGTTATCCATGATGGCCTCTTTCTCTTTAAAATATTTTTTAGTAAGAGGTTACAAACTATGCCGTTAAAGATTAGGGCAAGTATTACATTTATGCTCTCTATCCTAAAGCCAAGGTAGAAGAGGATGTAAACTGTAAAAAGCCAAATTGCTCCCCCAGTTCCCAGGTGGGTTATGGCAATCATATACCTATTTAAGACGTCGTTCCTTATGCCAAGGAGCCAGTTTAAAAATTTGCTATCCATTAAAACTCCTATAATTTTTTATAAAAAAATGCCTATCGCTAGGCCATGAATTTACATTCTATTTTCCTTGTCGACCCATTCTTTAGCTTCTTCAACTGATTCTTCTGTTGGAATTTCGATTCCCGTTTCAGGATCTTTACCTGCAGCCTTTGCATATAAATCAGAGTCTGCTCTGTTGCTAGGGTGAATTTCATTTTGTTGGTCTATATTAGCTTTCATTTCTTTCTTCTTTGCATCAGAAAGAGTTTTTGAATTTTCAATTAAATCTTTTTCTTTTTTATTGTCTGTCATAATGTCCCTCCATTTCTTTCTCACTTATATAGTATTACAAAAATCTACTAATTTCAAATTAAGGGTGGTGTTTTAAATATTTTAAGCTTATATTTTTAATTTGGCTTTAGCTTTTAATTTTTGGGTAAGTGTTAAATGTCAAATATGTATTAGGAAGTGTTATATGTTAAAAGTAGTTTTCGATAACTTAGGCGAGTATAAAAAGTATGCAGTGCTCTCGCCTTTTTTTGTTTTGTTAGAAGTCTTGATGAACGCATCAATCCCCTTCTTTATGACAAAGATAATAGACCAGGGGATCTTGATCGATTCCTCTCGCAATATAATTAACTATGGAATAATTTTATTTATTGCAGCGGGAATCTCTCTTGCCACAGGTGTGATCTCGGGCTACCTTGCCACAAAGGCATCAAGTGGTCTCGCAAAGAACATGAGGGCATATATGTTTAAAAACATCACAGACTTTTCCTTTGAGAATATGGACAAGTTCAAGTCGGGTTCTCTTATCACTCGTATGACAACTGACGTCCAAGCTGTGCAAATGGCATTCCAAATGACTATAAGGATGGCAATTCGTTCGCCCCTTACCCTTATCTTTTGCTTTATCATGTCCTTTAGACTTTCAAGGGACCTGGCTCCAACCTTTGTAATTATTATTCCCCTTATTGGCATTGGGATGGGACTTATTATAAAAGGAGCCTATCCAATTTTTGAAAAAGTTTTTAAAATTACAGACAAGCTTAACACCGACGTGTCAGAAAACTTATCTGCAATTCGCGTGGTAAAGTCCTTTGTAAAAGAAGACAAGGAGATTCAAAAGTTTAATAAGGTCTCTGATGACCTTCAAAATCATTACATCAAGGCTGCCAAACTCCTTGCCTTTGCAAACCCACTTATGAATTTTTCAACCTATCTTATGGCAATTTTAATTGCTTGGTTAGGAAGTCACTTCATTGTGGCTGGCAAGATGACAACTGGAGCCTTAACTGGTCTTGTTACTTACGCAATTCAAATTCAAATTTCACTCCTTATGCTGTCAATGATCCTCGTTCAAATTACAATTGCGAGAAACTCCATAAGACGTATCAATGAAGTTATTGCAACTAAGCCTTCTATTGTGAGTCCAGAAGACCCTATAAAAGAAGTGAAGAACGGAGAGATTGTCTTTGACCACGTCTTTTTCTCCTACTCCGGCGACCTAGACAAGTCTGTCTTAAAAAATATTAATCTCAAGATAAATTCTGGCGACTATGTAGGAATGATTGGACCAACAGGATCTGGTAAGTCCACACTTATTAGCCTCATCGCAAGACTCTTTGACCCTACAAGTGGGACTGTCTACGTTGGAGGCGAAGATGTTAGCGACTATGACCTACCTTCCCTTCGTGACCAAGTCTCTCTCGTCCTACAAAAAAACCAACTCTTCACAGGGACCCTTCGTGACAACTTGAAGTGGGCTGGCGATGACCTAAGTGACGATGACTTAAAGGAAGCCCTCTATATTGCATCCTGTGATGACTTCATAGACCCTGAAAAAGACCTAGATATAAAGGTCCAAAGAGGTGGAACCAACTTCTCTGGTGGTCAAAGGCAAAGAATTTCTATTGCAAGGTCAATCCTAAAGAATCCAAAGATTTTAATTATGGACGACTCCACTTCTGCCCTTGACAACAAGACTGAAGAAAAAATAATTTCTTCCTTAAATAAATTAAGACCTGATATGACAAAGATTTTGATTTCGCAAAAGATCAAGTCCTTAAAGAACACTGACTACACCCTAGTCCTTGACCTTGGAGAAATTGAATCTATAGGTAGACATGATGAGCTCATAGAAAAGAGTCCAATATATAGGGAAATTAACAAAACTCAAGAAAGTGACGGTGATTTTGATGCAGAAGAATAAGACAAAAATTACATCTCCTGAAAACAAGGAGGCAGCAAAAAAATTATTCTCCTTTATCTTTAAAAGACATAAGTTTAAGCTCCTAGGAGTTTCTCTTATGGTAATAATTTCATCTCTTACAACAATTTCTGTTTCACTTTTCATGAGATTTTTAATTGATGACTACATTATGCCCTTGGTAAATAGTTCAAACCCTAACTTCTCCAACTTGTTAGCCATGCTAATTAAGATGGGAATATTTTTGGCAATTGGAGTTATCTGCTCCTTCACCTATTCAAGACTTATGGCTTCAATCTCTGAATCAACTCTTGGAGAAATGAGAAAGACTATGTTTAAAAAGATGCAATCCCTACCAGTATCTTACTTCGACCAAAATAGTCACGGAGACATAATGTCCTACTACACAAATGATGTCAGGGCCCTTGGGGAAATGATAGCCCAATCCTTCCCATCCTTTGTGTCCTCTGCCATGACAATTATCATGGTCCTAATCGCCATGTTTTCACAGTCCTTCTTCTTGTCACTTATAATAATTTTGACAGTGGGACTTATGATTTTTACCATGAATACAATTGGTGGCAAGTCCTCCCACTTCTTCTTGAACCAGCAAAAATCTCTTGCCAAGACCAACGGCTACATCGAAGAGATGATTGACGGTCTAAGAGTTGTCAAGGTCTTTAATCACGAGGAAGCTGCAAGAGAAGACTTTAGAATAATTAACGAAGAGCTAATGGAAAACACCATGATAGCCAATAGGCTTGGCCTCTTCCTCTTCCCAATAATTTTTGGGATTGGAAACTTCCAATATATTTTGTTTGCCTTAATTGGTGGCCTCATGGCAGTCCATGGTGGCTTTGGCATCACTGTCGGTGTTGTCGCTTCCTTCCTACAACTTTCAAGAACTTTAACAGGTCCCATGGGACAAATTGGTGGAAATATAAATTCTCTTGTCCTTGCCATAGCAGGTGCCAGAAGAATTTTTGACTTCCTCGAAGTTGAGCCAGAAGACTACTCTGGCGAAGTTGAAAAAGTTGTTAAAGTTGTTGATGGAAAAGAAAAATATTATTGGCATGACCTAAAGACTGACGAGTACAGAGAACTCTTGGGAGACATCCGCTTTAAAAATGTTGACTTCTCCTACGATGGAAAAAATAAAATTCTAAAAGATATAAATCTCTATGCAAAGCCAGGACAAAAAGTTGCCTTTGTTGGGGCAACAGGTGCCGGCAAGACAACTATTACCAACCTTATAAATAGGTTTTATGAAATCGACAGTGGTGAAATTACCTTTGATGGCATAGACATTAAGAGGATTAGGAAGGACCACCTTCGTTCATCCCTTGGCATGGTACTCCAAGACACCCACCTCTTTACAGGTACTATCGCAGAGAATATAAATTACTCTGTAGAAGATGTTGATATGGATAAAACTATCAAAGTTGCAAAGAGGACCAAGGCCCACGACTTTATCAAGAACCTAAAGGATGGGTATGACACCTTGATAAGTGGTACTGGTGACGAACTATCCGAAGGACAAATGCAGCTACTTTCTATTGCAAGAGCTGAAATCTACAATCCACCAGTTATGATCCTAGATGAGGCAACATCATCAATTGACTCTCGTACAGAAAAAATTGTTCAAGAGGGCATGGATCAGATCATGAAGGGTAGAACAAGCTTTGTCATTGCCCACAGGCTCTCAACAATTATGAACTCCGACGTAATAATCGTCTTGGAAAATGGCGAGATAGTCGAAAGAGGCGACCATGCAGACCTACTTGAACAAAGAGGAATCTATTACAAGCTTTACACAGGTGGCTTCGACGAATAAAGTTTTATAAAATACTTGGTCTTGGAGAAATTCAAGACCTTTTTATTTAAGTTTTTTTAAATAATTTTGATATAATAGGGGAAAAGGAGGAGATTTTTATGGCTAATAAGGAATTAAGTTCTAAGAAGAATATGATTTTTATAATTTTTGCTATCTTAATAATAATTTCCACTTGCTTTTATTATGTTAAGATAAGAAAACCTGACGCCTATGTGACCATGGACCCTCTCACAGTTCAGTTCCACTTCACTGGCTACGATGGATCTGGCAAGGCTGAAATAGAAATCCTTGAATATCCAAAAATTCTTAGTATAAAGAATGAGAAGGACAGAGAAGAGATAGAAAAGATTCTTCACAATCCAAGTATTGAGTGGAGCAAAAATGAAAATTTAAGAAACGGTGAGGAAATATTTTATTATCTTAGATATCCAGACACAGGAAAATATAATATTAAGTTTGATAGAGAGTATGGAAGTACTGGGACGAGGGTCCAAGACCTGATCCCCACAAAGTAATTTTAATTTTTGGAGAAGATTTTGAAAAAGAAAAAGAAAATTATGATAATTATTTTACTGCTTATTATTATTCCAATTATATACAGCTTAAATACCAAAAATCCTCCTGGCACCAATGTGTCCTCTGACTTTAAGGATGCCGACTGCGAGTTTTTGTATGACTTGACTTATCTTAAGGATGGAAAGAGGCTTCACGAGAAGAGAATATTTAACCGAGAAATGGACCTTATCAAAAATGCCCATGACTTTCTCATGGTGGACTTCTTCCTCTTTAACGACGAGTACCCAGACTCCATGGCCTTCCCAAATCAAGTGGAAGAGATGACGGACCTCTTAATTGCAAAGAAGAAAGCAAATCCTTCTATGCCAATTTTATTTGTCACAGACCCAATCAATAATTTTTACGGGGCCTATGAAGAAGATAATTTGAAAAGGCTTCGTGAAAATGGAATTGAAGTAGTTGTCACTGACTTAAACAAGATGCGTGACTCCAACGCCTTGGTCTCTGGGATTTACAGGGCCTATCTCCAGTGGTTCGGGACATCTGGTGGTGGCTGGATCAAAAACTTTTTTGACAAGGATGCTGACAATGTAAATATGAGGTCAATCTTAAAACTTGCAAACTTCAAGGGCAACCACAGGAAGGTTTTAATTTCTGAAAAAGAAGCCCTTGTTGCATCGGCTAACCCTCACGACCCATCAGCCCACCACTCCAACGTAGCCATGGTTTTTCGTGGCAAGTCCATGGAAGATTTAATAAAGTCTGAGACCATATTTTTTGACAAATTACCTGATGTAATTGAAAACTTTAAGGCAGAAGAAGTCACTTCTCCTTACAAGCTCAAGGTAATCACTGAGGGAAAAATTTATGATGAAATTTCAAAAAATATTAAGGAAAGTAAAAAGGGCGACGAGATAAATCTAGGAATCTTTTATCTTTCAGAATTTAGGATTTTAAGAGAGCTTGGTCAGGCTTCAAAGCGTGGCGTAGATGTTAAAATAATTGCAGACCTTAACAAGGATGCCTTTGGACTAGAAAAAAATGGATCACCAAATAGACCTGCCCTAAGCGAATTAAAGGAAGACTATCCCGACATAAATATTCGCTGGTACCAAACATCTGGCGAGCAGTTCCACACAAAATTTATCTACTTCGACTTCAAGGACAGGGACCCACTTGCCATACTTGGGTCAGCCAACTACACAAGGAGAAACCTTGATAACTTTAACCTTGAGACAAACCTCGCTATTGAGATGGAAAAAGATTCTCCTATGGCGAGAGAAATGAAGGACTACTACGCAAGAATTTGGAATAACAAAGATGGCGATTACACCTTGCCTCTTGAAGACTTCTATGAAAAAGGATTCCTTTTGAGGATCCTGTGGAAGATACAAGAAAAAACAGGACTCTGCACTTGGTAAAAATTAAGCATTAAAAAATCACGGTAAAAAATATGGTGACCCCATAAAGTTGGACCTAATACCAGGA